>SXPO01000089.1 GCA_005793285.1 Nitrospiraceae bacterium | reverse complement strand
GTCAGCGCGTAACCCAATTCGACCAACCGCTGCCGAAATGCGTGCCGGCCGGACAACTTGCCCATCACCATCTTGCTCTCGACAAGACCGACCGACTCCGGCCTCATGATTTCATAGGTCGTTTTGTCTTTGAGCAGACCGTCCTGGTGAATACCGGAGGTATGTGCAAACGCGTTGGCTCCCACAATAGCCTTGTTCGGCTGGACGACCATACCCGTGATCTTGCTGACCAAGCGGCTCGCTTTGGCAATCTCTTCGGTCCTGATCTTGGTGTCAGCGCCATAGAAATCTTTTCTCGTTCGAAGCCCCATGACGATTTCTTCCAACGAGGTATTCCCCGCGCGCTCTCCGATGCCATTGATCGTACATTCCACCTGCCCGGCGCCGTTGACGATAGCCGCCAGACTGTTCGCCACGGCGACACCCAAATCGTTGTGGCAATGGACTGAGATCACCGCCTGCTTGGCATTGGGCACCTTGTCGCAAATTCTCTTGATCAATGCGCCGAATTCTTGCGGAACCGCATAGCCGACCGTATCGGGGATATTGACGGTGCCGGCGCCGGCCGCGATGACGGCCTCGATGACTTCGTAGAGATAGGCCGGATCGGAGCGACTTGCGTCCATCGGCGAAAACTCCACGTCGTCGACATAACCCCGCGCGCGCTGGACCATGTCGACCGCGCGTTTTTTGGCCTCCTCACGGGTCATCCGAAACTGATGCTTCAAGTGAATGTCTGACGTCGAAAGGAACGTGTGGATACGCACCTTCGGCGCTCCTTTCAAGGCCTCCCAGGCTCGATCGATATCTTCCGGACGAGCCCGCGCCAGACTGCAAATCGTCGGCCCGTCCACTTCCTGAGCGATACGCCGCACCGCCTCGAAATCACCAGGCGAACTGTAGGCAAAGCCCGCTTCGATGATATCGACACCGAGACGGGCCAGCTGCTTGGCGACCATGACCTTTTCTTCCACATTCATACTGGCGCCCGGCGACTGCTCGCCGTCGCGCAACGTCGTATCGAAAATCCGTATCATCCGTGTCATGGTTGACCTCCAATCACAAGCTGTTCAAAAAGCCTTCCAGCAAGGCCGCAAGGAGTGAGAACCCCGAGGCGTACGTGTTTGGTACGTTGAGGGGTTCGAACGACTGAGCACGCAGCGGGAAGACTTTTTCAGCAGCTTGCAAAAACACAAAAGCCCTCATCCCATGCGCAAGTCAGGGACGAAGGCTCGACGCGCTTCGTGGTACCACCCTGTTTCAGCTCCAAACAACCAGCCGTTGTTCAGAACCCTTCATTCGGCCCGTCACGTGGGCAACACGGAATCCACAACTCCGCATTCATGGATTCAGGCTCAGAGGCGAGTTCGGCAATGTCCGGGCTGGTTCGCACCACCCACCAGCTCTCTTATGTCCAGACGTTTCGCCTACTACTCCTCGTCACAGCCACGCACACACGTCTACTCTCGCACACGTTCCGGCGCCGATATCTGCTACGGTTTGGGCTCAGGCGACGGCACTTCGGTTTTTTCAAGGCCCTTCTTCCCCACCGCCTGCGCAACCAACCAGAACATACGCTCAACCGGCCCCATCAACGCATAGCCGGCAAAGATCACGAATAACATAACTTCCGGCCAGGCCGCCACCAGCATCACCGTGAGGATGCCCCAGACCAGATAGGTGATCTGCTGATGTCCCTTGAACTTGAGGTCTTTGAAGCTGCGGTACTTGATCGTGCTGACCATCAGAAACGACAGCGCCAGGGTGGTGAAGAGGACGAAAATCGGCTTGATCTCTGTCCCCATTCGAACGATATAGTGATCGAATACAACGAGTGAGGCAACGACCCCAGCCGCAGCAGGAATGGCCAAACCGGTAAAGTACTTCCCATCGGACAAGGCCACCGTCGAATTGAACCGGGCTAGCCGTACCGCGCCCATCGCCACATAGGCAAACATGACAGCCACCCCAAATGTCCCCTGCCCGCTCAATGCCCAGGAATAGAGCAGGAGTCCGGGGGCGACCCCGAATGACACGACATCGGAAAGCGAATCATATTCCAAGCCGAAATGGCTGGTGCTGTTGGTCAATCTGGCCGACTTGCCGTCAAGAACATCGAATATCATCGCAACGAGAATCGCAATCGCCGCCGCCAGGTAATTGGCGTTGAACACCGAGAGAATCGCGTAGACGCCGCAGAACAAATTGCCGGTCGTGAAAAGGTTGGGGATCAAATGCATGGCAGCCTTGCGCTGCTTACTGCCTTTGGCAAACGAGTTTTTGAATGCAGCGGTTTTCATGGCAGCTCTCCTATGACGGTTTCTCCGCCTTTCACCCGATCGCCCAGCGCCACCCGCAGGCTCGTACCGACCGGAAGAAAGGTGTCCATCCGCGACCCGAACCGGATCAATCCGAATCGTTCGCCCCGCACTGCCCGATCGCGAGGCGACGCCCAACAGACAATGCGCCGGGCAATCAGCCCCGCCACTTGCACACACAACACCTTAATGCCCTCGGTCGTCCGAATCATCAGCGCATTCTGCTCGTTTCTCAGCGTCGCTTCCGGCCTGCTGGCAACCAAAAACGCCCCCGGCTGGTATTGAACATCTTCGACCATCCCGTCGCAGGGCATCCGGTTGATGTGCACATTGAACACATTCAGGAATATCGTCACGCGCACCGCACGATCCTTAAGATATCTAGGCTCGAATTCCTCCTCAATCGCGATAACTTTCCCATCACCGGAAGCCACGACGAGGTGCGGATCCTTGGGAATGACCCTGGCTGGATTGCGGAAAAACCACGCGACAAATGCCGTCAGCAGCGCCGCTCCGACCGCCGGGACGATCCAGCCGAGCCAACCTGCCAACAGTGTCACGCCGGCAGGAACCGCGATGAAAGGAATTCCTTCTTTGGCGAACGGGACGCCAACGGCACGATCGACCACGATACCTCCTAAAAAAAAGAAGGCCGGTCAGATGATTCACATGAGAGACCGGCAAGAACCGCAGCTCACAGCACAATCCACTTCCGCCAGTTTATACGAGAGTCGTCCAACAAACCCATCGAGATCTATTATGTCTCTAGTTCTTGGTCCGATCAACCAGCTGGTCCTTTTTCAGCCACGGCATCATCGCCCGCAACTTGGACCCCACGGCTTCGATAGGATGCGCTTCGCCCTTTGCCAATAACGCATTGTAGACGGGACGATTGGCCTGATTCTCCAAAACCCATTCTTTGGCAAACTGGCCGCTCTGGATCTCACCGAGAATCTTCTTCATCTCTTGCTTGGTCTGTTCGGTCACGACCCTGGGACCGCGCGTAATGTCTCCATACTTGGCGGTCGTGCTGATCGAGTACCGCATGTTGGCAATGCCGCCTTGATAAATCAAATCCACGATGAGCTTTACTTCGTGCAAACACTCGAAGTAGGCCATCTCCGGAGAGTACCCTGCCTCGACCAGCGTTTCATACCCAGCCTGGATCAATGAGGTCAGCCCCCCGCACAACACCACCTGCTCGCCGAACAAATCGGTTTCGGTCTCTTCCCGAAAGTTCGTTTCAATGACGCCGGCCCGCCCGCCGCCGATGGCGCTCGCATAGGCCAGCCCCACCTGTCTGGTCGTACCGCTGGGATCCTGATGAATCGCGAGCAGACAGGGCACCCCGCTGCCCTTCGTGTACTCGGAACGGACGAGATGGCCCGGTCCTTTAGGCGCCACCATGAATACGTTCACGGAAGCCGGTGGAACGATTTGGCCGAAGTGAATGTTGAAGCCATGGCCGAATGCCAAATAGGCCCCGGCCTTCAGATTGGGCGCCACGTCCTGCCGATAGATGGCGGCTTGCGCTTCATCGGGGGCCAGGATCATGACCACATCGGACGACTTCACCGCATCGGCCACCGGCATGACCTTCAGACCGCTTTGTTCCGCCTTTTTCCAGGAGGTGCCTTCGCGCAGACCGATCACCACACTGACGCCGCTCTCCTTCATATTCAACGCATGGGCATGGCCCTGGCTGCCGTAGCCGATAACGGCCACCTGTTTATTGCGAATCTGCTGAATGTCTGCATCTTTATCGTAATAAATCTTCATCCTGAACTCCTTGACGACATGCGCCTGTTCTTTATCACTGGTATGCGCCGCGGCCTTCGCTACTCGCGAGCGACCTTTTTGGTTTGCACGGAAACCGGACGAACCGGTTCACGGGCTACGGCCACCCGTCCGGTACGGACTAAATCCTTGATCCCAAGAGGCTGCAGCAGATTGATGATCGCTTCAATCTTCTTGGGATCGCCGGATACTTCAATCGTATAGGTGCTCGTGGTGGAGTCGATGACGTTGGCCCGGAAAATATCCACGATCCTGAGCGCTTCTGCCCGATCCGCATCCTTTGTATGTACCTTGATGATGGCCGTTTCCCGCGAGACGAATTCCGTCTCGTTCAGGTCCACCACTTTGATGACGTCGATCAGCTTATTGAGGTGCTTGACGATCTGTTCGATGATCCGCTCATCACCCGACGTCACGATCGTCATCTGCGACATAGAGGGATCGAGTGTAGGGGCGACCGACAGGCTCTCGATGTTGAACCCCCGCCCGCTGAATAATCCCGCAACCCGGGAGAGAACACCGAATTTATTTTCAACCGTCACCGAAATAATGTGTTCCATATCAATACGAAGAGTTTATGGCTTATAGCCTGTGGCACAAACTTGAAGTCCGACGTTCGTGCTATCGGCAATTGCCGTACGCTCTGATCCTCTCATGCAGTCAGCACCGTGTCTTTATCTTCCGGCGTCACGTTTTTCCCACCGGCTTGCTTCTGTTTCAATTCCGGCGGATCTTCGAGAATCATCTCATGGTTGCAGCCGCCGGCCGGAATCATCGGATAGCAATTCTCAAACCGATAGGTCGGGATATCCACAATGACCGGACCTTCGGTCTCTATGGCCTTTCTCAATACACTGTCGAGATCGGCCACTTTGTCGGCTCGTAATCCGACCGCGCCGTACGCTTCCGCCAGCTTGACAAAGTCCGGCGTGTTTTCGAGATCACTCGACGCATAGCGCCCGCTGTAGAACAGGTCCTGCCACTGCCGCACCATGCCGTGGAATCGGTTATTCAGAATGATGATCTTCACCGGCAGTTTGCTCACAACCGCCGTCGCCATCTCCTGCATATTCATTTGGATACTGCCGTCTCCGGCAATACAGAGAACGAGACGGTTGCGGAAAGCAGCCTGTGCGCCCATAGCCGCGGGAAACCCGAACCCCATGGTCCCAAGACCGCCCGACGTCAACCAACGATTCGGCTTGGCCAGCTTGAAGTACTGGGCCGCCCACATCTGGTGCTGGCCCACGTCCGTTGAAACGATCGGGTCGCGATCCTTCGTCAGCTCATACAGGCGCTTCACCACCTGCTGCGGCTTAATCGGCCCGTCTTTCTCCTGTTGATAGGTCAGCGGATGCGCTTGCCGCCAGGCCTGGATCTGATTCCACCAGGGCTTCCGAAGCTCTTTCTGCTCGCCATTGACGGTGGCGCGAAGAATTTGGTTCAACTCTCGAAGCACGGTTTTGCAATCGCCGACGATCGGCACATCGACATGAATGTTCTTCCGGATGGACGTCGGATCGATGTCGATATGAATGACCTTGGCGTGGGGACAAAATTCCGAGACCTTGCCTGTCACCCGATCGTCGAATCGCGATCCGACCGCGATCACGAGATCAGAATAATGCACCGCCATGTTCGCTTCATAGGTCCCGTGCATGCCCATCATTCCCAAAGACAGCGGATGTTCGCCGGGAAAAGCGCCAAGGCCCATCAGCGTCATATCGACGGGAATCTGAGTCATTTCAGCCAATTCAAGTAATTCTTGTGACGCACCGGAGAACACGACCCCGCCGCCGACATAGAGAATCGGCTTCCTGGCTTTGGTAATCGCTTCAGCCGCCTGTTTGATTTGCCACTTATTACCCTCGTAGGTCGGGTTATATCCACGAATCGATACGGAATTCGGGTAGCTGAACTCCGCTTCTGCCATCGAGACGTCTTTGGGAATATCGACCAGCACCGGTCCGGGACGGCCGGTCGTGGCAATGTAGAAGGCTTCTTTGATGGTGGCGGCCAAATCGTTCACATCTTTGACCAGGAAGTTATACTTCGTGCAGGGCCGGCTCAAACCGACGTTGTCCGCCTCCTGAAACGCATCATTTCCGATCAAGCTGGTCGGGACTTGCCCGCTGAAGCAAACCAACGGCACGGAATCCATATAGGCATCGGCCAGCGCCGTAATCACGTTGGTCATTCCAGGACCGGACGTCACGAGACACACGCCGGCCTTCCCAGTGGCCTTCGCATAGCCTTCGGCCATATGGCCCGCCCCTTGTTCATGGCGTGTCAAAATAATCTCGATGTCCTTCTGTTGGTGAAGCGTATCGAATATCTTCAGAACCACGCCGCCGGGAAGCGCGAATACGGTCTTGACCCCTTCCCGCTTCAGGCATTCGATGAAAATTTGAGCGCCGGTGAGTTTCATAACGGCTTCCTCCAACTACAAGATCAGACGTCAGATCTCACGATCTACCGCCCTCCGACATCAGAAACCCTGATCGCTGCGGCAGCAATACGAGCCACAATCATTCAGAAGTTTCTGAAAAATCAATAGGAAAGATCGTAGATCCTACCATCCTGCTTCCGAAGGGTCAATAGCTCAGACCCTGCGTTCATCGTAAACAACGAGCAAGGATGGATAAGCACAGCACAGGTGCTTGAGCTCATGCGGGCCACGAAAAAAAGCGCAGATGTGAAAGCCTATAAGCCGGATTCTGTCCTGCAAGGAAGTCTCCCTCCTCGCTTGGATGATCATTTCTCTGGGATTCGAGTCACCTCGAACCTCAAGCGGCCTACCCGAAGACCTCGACCGGGCCAGTCGGTGTGCAAGACACACAAGGCGTCTTGCAGATGTCTTCCTATTTGGCCTTGCACCGGGCGACGCTTACCATGCCAGTGATGTTGCCACCACCGCGGTGGGCTCTGACCCCGCCGTTTCACCCTTACCTGAGCCTCGGCGACCAGATGGAATCCCGTCGCGTCGGCCATCGGCGGTTTGATTTCTGTGGTGCTGGTGTCGGATTGCTCCGCCTGGGAGTTACCCAGCGCCCTGCCCATGGAGTCCGGACTTTCCTCCCGATGCCGAAGCATCGAGCGATCACCCAGCCTTCACATCCACGCCTATGCAGTATAAAGAAACGCGGCAGGCCATGACAAGAACGTACATAGGTGGGCAACCGATCGATGAGCTACCGGCCTCTCCCACCACCGGCAAGAGAGCTGCTGGAACAACCAGATTTTCCCGGTAGATCGCCATCGCTTCAGGCATCCACGACTTCAAATGAGGTGGGTACCACCTTGCCGAAGGGCGCCTCACCGACGGTCGAACTCGCCGCCCGCATGGTCATCAAAAACATGGGCAGAATCGGCTAGGCGACGTGGCCAACCTGCATTTCACAACCACCCAAGCCGTGCTGGCGGGACTGACCTACACCGACTCTCCGACTTCGAGATCCGATGATTTGCCTTCGGTCGCAGGCGGCGCTTCCGCCGTCGGCTCCCCTTCCCAATACAACATCCGGCGGCAATAGGGACAGACCAGCAGATCGTCCGACCGTTTGACTTGCGCGATGAGCTGCGGCGGGATCTGCAGACGGCAGCCGGCGCACATGCC
>SXPO01000088.1 GCA_005793285.1 Nitrospiraceae bacterium | reverse complement strand
GATTGCGGAAGAGGCGGAGTTTTTCTCATTCGGCACGAACGATTTGACGCAAACCACCTTCGGATTTTCCCGCGACGACGCCGCCAAATTCATCGACCATTATAGGACCGTGAATCTCATGGACTCCGATCCTTTTGCCGTTCTGGATCGGGAAGGTGTCGGCTCGTTGATGAAGCAGGCCATTAGCGGGGGCCGCAAGACCAGGCCCGGCATCAAGCTCGGTATTTGCGGCGAACATGGCGGCGATCCCAGCTCCGTAGAGTTTTGCCATCAACTGGGATTGGATTACGTCAGCTGTTCGCCCTATCGGGTTGCCATTGCCCGGCTTGCCGCCGCACATGTCGCATTGGCCGAAGCCGACGCCAAGATGACCGACAGGTCTTCTGCTGCGTCGCGAGCAAGGTCGGCGAAGCCGGTGCGTACAGGACGCCGATCTTCCACTGGTCGCACAAAGCGGTGAGTGGGCGCGCCCAAGATCTCCACTATATGACCCTGGCCCTTCGCCTTGCGGCAAAGGGCCGAAGAACGGCAAGCCCGAATCCGATAGTCGGCGCAGTGGTCGTCAAGCGAGACCAAATTATCGGACAAGGCTTTCATCTCCGTCCCGGTCTTCCCCATGCGGAAGTGCTGGCTCTCCGACAGGCAGGCAGCCGCGCGCAAGGCGCGACGCTCTATGTGACGCTCGAACCCTGTTGCCATCTCAATAAGCGAACGCCTCCCTGTGTGCCGGACGTGATTCGGTCCGGTGTCAGCCGCGTGGTGATTGCGATGGCCGATCCAAACCCAGCGGTCAAGGGAAGGGGCTCTGCGGCGCTTCGGCTAGCCGGTCTCTCTGTCACAGTTGGTATCGCTCATTCAGAGGCGGAAACCTTGAACGAAGCCTATTCTCATTGGATCAAGACGAAGCGTCCCTATGTCATTCTCAAAGCGGGGATGACACTCGATGGAAAGATTGCGACGGCTTCCGGCGAGGCCATGTGGATTACTGGCAAGCAATCCCGGCAGGAAGTGCATGACCTTCGCGCTGGTGTCGATGCCGTCCTGGTCGGGATTGGAACAGTGCTGGCCGACGATCCGGCTCTTACCGCGAGGGTCGGTCCGCAGCTCAACAGGCTGGCCGCGACACAACCGCTTCGCATCGTGGTCGATAGTACGTTGCGAATTCCAATGAAGGCGCAGGTCCTCTTCGGACAGGAGAGAGCTAAGACCATTGTGGCGACTACCGATTCGGCTTCGGCGTCGCGGAAGCAGGCCCTTCTGAAACGTGGTATCGAAGTGCTGACGCTTCCCGCTGTGCGAGGGAAAGTGTCCCTGTCTGCATTGATGCGTGAGCTCGGCAGGCGGGAGGTGACGTCGTTGCTGGTTGAAGGCGGCGGAGAGATCAATGCGGCCATGCTCCAGGCCAAACTGGTGCAACATGTTCGCTTGTACATGGCGGCGATGTTGCTTGGCGGCAACAACGCGAAGAGTGTGATCGGTGGGAAGAGTCCGGTTCATCTCGCAGCGGCCTTCAAAGTACACAACCTGAAGACCCGTGCCGTCGGCGGTGACCTTGTTGTGGAGGGTGATCTGTGAAGAGATGGATTGTGAGTGCCATATCGGTCATGGCTCAGAACCTACCAATATGACTCATGAGCACTGAATCACGGCTTCCATGGAAGACCTTGGTTGGGGTGCTGGCGATTGTAACCGGGCTGGAACTGGCTCTACTGGTCAGAGAGGTCCGATCAGAAACCTGTACGCTATCCCCTCACCATGCAGGAATGGTGTTTCCTGTTGAACAGGTCGATCCCGAGTGGGCTTGCCGGCTGCAATCGATTATCGGCAATGATACGACGGTCAATGCTGTGGGGCCGATCCGGGCGGCTTTGTCCGAATCGATGTATGAGTATTTGTTAGATCATCCTCCGGTTGCGACTGTCTTGATCGATCGCCTTGAGCTTGGGTTGTACAAGTCCGAAGAACGGGGGCCTGACCAATTCTGGGGTAGTGATGGAGAAGGGACGCAGGGGATCGTACAGCTCGTCTATAAAGACCGTACCTCTCGACTCTATTATCTCGAAGGCTCGCACAACAGCCGGCTGCTTCCTGATGTTACGGGGAAGGCTGTCGTGTTACTGAGAATGAAGCCGGTAATGGAATCAAACGGCGCTGAAGCGATGGATAGTACGGTAGTGTCCTACACCAAGTTGGACAATCGCATCCTCTCTGGGTTGGTGTCGCTGCTGCGGCCGCTGATCGGGGGAGTGGTGACGGGGAAATTTCGGAAAGGGGTAGAAACAGTCAATCGGTTAGGCCTGGTCATGCGGCAGCATCCTGAGCGCATCGTATTTAAAGCGATGGAGCCACCTGCTTGTTCTGATCGCGACGTCGCTTTTTTGAAGAAGTCGCTTGGAGGGGTAGATGATTTCAGCCGCACAGGCCGTCCGAACGGACCAGCCCCATGACCACATCGCGTAGTTTTCTATTGATTTGTGCGGTCGGCATCTTCAGCTTCATCAGTTACAACATGGTCCGGATGCCCGTACTCTCGCTCTTTGCGGAATCGCTCGGCGCGAGTCCGGAACGGATCGGGCTGATCGTGTCGATCTCGACGTTGACTGGTGTCTTCCTCAAGCTGCCTTCCGGGGCCCTCTCCGATATTTATGGGAGACGGGTGTTGTTGCGGATCGGCGTGGTGGCGTTTGGATTGCCGCCGTTTCTCTATCCCTTCATTACGGATTTGGACGCGCTCACTATGCTGAGATTTCTGCATGGGTTGGCCACAGCCATCTTTGCTCCCAGTGCCTTGGCTACTGTGGCGGAACTCTATCGGGCGCGGCGTGGCGCGGCGCTCGGTACCTATACGGCCTGCACCCAGTCCGGTGCGCTGCTGGGGCCTTTTATTGGAGGCTATCTGATCTATGCGGCAGGATTTCAGACGGCATTTGTCACGGCTGGCATCTTCGGCTGCGTCGGGATGGTGTTGTTCTATAGCCTTCATCTGGACGTCGCCACACCGCAATTGGAGGCCAAGGGATTGGGGGTGGTGCTCTCTGAAATGTGGAAGGGATTTGCCGTCGTTGCAAGAAATAAAATCGTGCTGATCACCAGCATAACGGATGCCGCCAAGATGATTGCGAACGGCGCCTTGATGGCTTTTTTGCCCCTGTACGGCCTGTCGGTCGGATTGAACCCCGGCGAAGTCGGCTTGCTATTTAGCGTCCAATCCTTCACGTCGTTCTTTTCCAAGCCGATCATGGGTCGGGTGTCTGATCGGGTAGGCCGCCAGCCATTGATTCTCATCGGCCTGCTGATCTGCGCTGGAACGTTTGCCTGTATCCCGCAGTCGTCGGTGTTCGGAATATTGTTGGCGCTGTCGGCTGGGTTCGGCTTCGGTGAAGCGGTGGTCTCGTCGTCCTCCTCAGCTCTTGTGGCAGACAGCTCAGAGTTCAAGCAGCTGGGGGCTGGCATGGGGATGCAGGGAACGATCATGGATATCGGCCACGCGAGTGGGCCGCTGCTTGCCGGCCTGCTGATAGCGACTCTGAGCTATCAGCAGGCATTTGCTATTATCGCAGGCATTCAACTGGTGGCGGGCGGAGTGTTCTGGCTGGCCATGAAAGGCAGATAGGCTGTGGTCGTGATGCTAGATATAATGGTGGTCTGAGGTATAACGCAGTGGCGGAATAAGTGGCTGATGTCCATCGGAGGGAGAGCGAGACCATGTTTACCGGTATTGTCGAAGAAATGGGCGCGATTGCGTTCTTGGAAAAGGCGCTCGTTGGAACCAAGCTGACCATTTTGGCCTCGATCGTCATGGGCGACCTGAAAATCGGCGACAGCGTGAGCGTCAACGGTGTCTGCCTCACGGCCATCTCGATTGGCGAACGAGATTTTTCCGTGGAGGTATCGCCTGAGACACTCTCCGTGACGACGCTGGGCGGGATGGGCGCAGGGACGCCGGTGAATTTGGAGCGGGCGATGAAACTGAATGAACGCATCGGCGGGCATCTGGTGGCAGGCCATGTGGAGGGGGTCGGAGTCATCCGCGGCAGACATCAGGACGGCAATACCATCTTCTTCACCATCGGGGCGCCTCCGGAGATCCTGCGATATTGTGTCGCCAAGGGATCGATTACCGTGGATGGGATCAGCCTTACGATCAACGAAGTTTCTGAACGAGGATTCTCTGTGGCGATTATTCCACATACCGCCAAGGTGACGACTCTCGGCCTCAAGCGCGTCGAAGATGTCGTCAACCTCGAATCCGACCTCATCGGCAAGTATGTCGAACGGCTGCTTCAAGAACGCAGCCAGCTTCCCAAGTCCTCGCCGGTCATCGTAAGGACTACTTGCAGAAGCGAGGGTTGATCTAGCCAGAGCTTATTTCGGTTCGTTCTGAGCGGAGGAGCGGTAGGTGTAGTAGAGGATGATTCCGGCCAGGATTGAAACAAGAAGCCCGAACCCAATCTGCGCGTCGAAGCTCACTGGGCCTACATAGATCTTGTAGATTTGTAATAGGACCAGTGGAAGGCCCACGGCCAGGGCGAGCGCGATCATATGACGCCGCTGGTAAATCGGCTCGCCTGGTTTACGTCCACCCCTTCCCAATACCGTCACTCCTCGATCGTTGAAATATCCCCCGGGTCTTGTCCGAGTTCTTTCGCTTTCAGGACGCGGCGCATGATTTTTCCTGACCTGGTTTTTGGAAGGGATGAGACGATATCGATTTCGGATGGGACACCGATCTTGCCCAGCTCTTTCAGCACCTGATCCTTGATCGACTTGATCAGCGCCGGGCTGTCCTGCTCTCCCTGTTTCAGAATGATGAAAGCCTTGATGGATTCGCCGACGGTCTTGTGCGGTTTGCCGATCACGGCGGCTTCCGCAACCGCCGGATGGCTGACCAATGCGCTCTCGACCTCAGCGGTGCCCAGGCGATTCCCGGCGACCTTGATGACATCGTCGGCCCGGCCCATGAACCACATATAGCCATCCGCGTCTTTGTGGCACACGTCGCCTGCCGCATAACAATTGGGGATCGTGTTCCAGTAGGTTGTGTACCGTTCCGGATCTTTATAGATGGCGCGCATCATAGAGGGCCAAGGTTTCTTAATGACGGCAAATCCTCCCGCATTGGCAGGCAAGCTCTTGCCCTCACGGTCCACCACATCCGCTTCGATCCCTAAAAATGGTCTTGTCGCAGAGCCTGGTTTGAGCGGCACTGTGGGAAGGGGAGTGATGAGAATGGCGCCAGTCTCTGTCTGCCACCAGGTATCCATGATGGGTTTGTCTCCGCCTGTCGCGCGGTGAAACCATTCCCAGGCTTCCGGATTGATTGGTTCTCCGACGCTGCCCAGGATACGGAGCGACGAGAGGTCGGACTTCTTGGGCCAGTCTTCGCCGTACCGCATGAGCAGACGGATCGCGGTCGGGGTCGTGTAAAAAATCGAGACACCGTAGCGTTCGATCAAGTCCCACCAGCGGCCTGGGGTCGGATAGTCTGGTTTTCCTTCTGCCGTCAAGATTGTCGCGCCGTTGAGGAGCGGGCCATAGACGATATAGCTGTGGCCCGTGACCCAGCCGGGATCGGCTACGCAGAAATACACGTCGTCGTCTTTCATGTCGAACACGTATTTGGTCGTCGTATAGGTTCCGACCATGTAACCACCGTGGACATGGACGACGCCTTTCGGTTTGCCGGTCGTGCCTGACGTGTAGAGAATGTACAGCGGGGCTTCAGCATCCAACGGTTCTGCGGCACAGATCGCGCGCTCACCTTTCACCCAGTCGTTCCAATCGAGTTCCTTGGGCGCCGACAGGGCCTGTCCCGGACTCTGGCGGCGTACGACAATCACATGCTCCACCGTAGAGCATATCTTCAGCGCATCGTCCACGACTGGTTTCAAGTAGATGGTTTTGCCTCGATCAAAACCGACGTCGGCGGTGATTACGAGCTTGGATTCGGCGTCGTTGATACGGCTGGCGAGGGCTGGGGCGCTGAAGCCCGAATAGACCACGCTGTGAATGGCGCCGATCCTGGCACAGGCCAGCATCGCGATGACTTGCTCCGGAACTTTGGGGAGATAGATGGTCACCCGGTCGCCCTTCGTGATCCCCAGCGTTTTGAGGGCGTTAGCGCAGCGATTCACCTGCCGGGAGAGTTCTCCATAGGTGAACACGCGCTCCTGATCCTGTTCCCCCACCCAAATCAGCGCAACTTTGTTTTTGCGCCACGTGTTGACGTGGCGGTCCAGGCAGTTGTAGGCAATGTTGCAGGTGGCGCCGACAAACCACTTGGCCCAGGGATAATTCCATTCGAGGACTTTGTTCCAGGGGGAGAACCATTCCAGCTCTTTTGCCTCATTGCTCCAAAACGCT
>SXPO01000087.1 GCA_005793285.1 Nitrospiraceae bacterium | reverse complement strand
CGGCGGGACGGCGCTGGTCTGGGGGCCGGTCGCGCTCTATTTGTTTTGGATCGGTCCGGCTGGAAAAGCCCTCATCATGTTGGCGTGGGGCATCGGCGTGGTGTCCATGGTCGATCAGTTTCTTCGACCCTGGCTGATCGGTCAGGACGTTGAAATTCCCATTCTGCTGCTGGTCTTGAGCGTGCTCGGAGGGCTGTCGCTGTACGGCATACTGGGACTCTTTGTCGGGCCGGTCCTGGTCAGCCTCCTGATGACGGCGGTCCAAATCTACCGCGATGACTATCACACGGCGGCGAATCCCACTCCGACAAGTCCTGTCACGCCGTCGTAACGGTCCCGTCAATCGTCAGTCGCCACAGGTCAGGCGCGCAGAATGGGACCCCATCCTCTCATCGATTGACGAATAACGCATCACGCCGTCACTCCAGCGGAATTGTAATGGCGATCCCGCCGATCACCTCGTTCAACTTGAAATCCTGCTTCGGGCTCAAGGGGTGGCTGTTGTGGCAGGTTACACAGACGGCTGAGACGGCACGGTCTGAGTAGATGGCCTGGAAGTATTGTTTTTTGCCGCTGGCGACAATGCCAGTGACAGGCCGTTCAGGCTGACGACGGAGCGTATCCAGCGCTTTGCGCTCAAAATCTGTGGCCGGGGCATTGCGCTGATAGATCGGCCACTGCCCGATGAGTCGATAGCGTATGCCATTTCCGTTTTCTGCGGCGAGCCGGCCCGAATGTTGGAGGAATTGCGCCGGCAGCGGGAGGGCGTTCTCCTGTTCCCAATGCTCAGCTGCCGACACGATGCCTTTCTCCTGCATACGATTGACGATGTGGGTGGTGTAGATTGTGCGATCGGCTTCCAGCACGGCATGAACGTAATCGGCGACTTTCTCCGGCGGAATGCCGTCGGCTCCGGGGCCGGTCTTCGCGAGTGGGAGCGAGGCGACTCCCCAGGTCCCTGCTACGATGAGTGTGATGGCTGCGGCTCTGAACGTGACACGGATGGAGTCCATGTTCCCCCTTCTGCCGAGGCGGCAAAAATCGGCAAGATCACCGTGCAGGTGGTATCGCGCCCTTCGAGACTCTCGATGTGGACGTCGCCCCCGAATTTTCTGATGATACGTCTCGCCACCGTCAGTCCGAGGCCGGACCCTTCGCCCTGCCCCTTGGTTGTAAAAAACGGATCGAAGATTTTCGGCAAGTGTTGCTTGGAGATGCCGGGCCCTGAGTCGGCGATTGTTGCAGTGCCGGTGTGATCTGTCTGTGCGGTGGACAGCGTCAGCGTGCCGGAGCCTCTCATGGCTTGGACCGCGTTGGTGATTACATTCGCCAACGCCTGGCGAAGCTGGTCCGGCAGCGCCAGCACCTGCACATTTCCCCTGTAGCGCTTGGCGACTGTGATGCTCGTCATTTCCATTGCCGTCTGTATTACTTCTAATGCCCGGTCCAATTCATCTTCGATCGAAACCGATACCGGCTGATCCGAGCTTTCTCGACTTGCCACGCCGGTGAAGTCTCGGATGATCGTCGCCATGCGTCGGCCATGCGCCACGATATCGCGGGCATAGGCCTTCACCCGGTCAAGGCTCGGCTCTTCCTGGATCGCTTCGCCTAATCCGACGATTCCGAATAACGGATTGTTGAGTTCATGGCCGATCCCGGCTGTCAACAGGCTTAGGCTGTCTGTTTTTTCAGCCTGGACGAGCTGATCCTGCAGTCGGCTTTCGTCCGTCGTGTCCCGCAAGACCAGGCCGATACTATCTTGTTGTCCTGGTCTGGCCGGCAGCCGGAACCATTGGTAATGGTAGATGCGTGTTCCGATGTGGAGATCCGAACGGCTGCCGGACGATCTGGACTCATTGGCAGGAGCGAGTGGATCTCTCGGTGACTCAACAGAGTTTGCGCCGGCTTGCGAGTCTGACCCGTTTGGATCGGCGTGGAATTCTTGCCGGAGTCGATTCTGGGCGTCGGCATCGAGCGGGAGGATGCTGGAAAGCGGGGCCGGCGGTTCATCCCGGATGGTGAACGATTCGCGCGCTGCCCGGTTGATGTAGCGCACGATTCCATCGGCGTCGATCAAGAGGATGGGGGTGGGGACGGCATCCAGGATGTGGTCCGTAGACTGTTGCAGCACCTGGACCTCCTGGGTCTTTAATTTGACTTCGTCGGTCAGCCCCGCGAAGGCGGCTTTCAGTTGTTGGTTCATGCGGTTGAATTCATCGGCTAAATCTTCCAGCTCATCCCCTGTGCGGATCTGAATCGGTGTCCGGAGCTCGCCGCGCGCGATCGCTTGGGCGGCCTGTTGGAGCTGCCGAACGGGAGTCACGATGCGGCCGGCCGCGGCGAACCCCAGGCCAGCCAGCAACGTGAGGGCGATGGTTCCGAAGACCGTAACCCAGGTAAAGAGATGCTGGATCGGAGCGAACAGTTCTTCGGACGATTGCCAGACAAAGGTGTGCCAGGATCCGTTCTCCATCGAGCCGTTAGTCGTGTGGCTGGTTTCCGGCAAGGGGGCGAAGCCGATGACGGAAGCGGCCTGTCCGCCATGGCCGTCGCTGGGTGCTTCCGCCCAGCCAGGCTGTTGCGGCGTGACCAGAGGGATGAGGTTTCGATCAGACAGCGACACCCCCGTAGGCAGGAATGGACAGCTGACGACGATGCCGTTGGAATCGATCAGCATGACGTGGCCGGTTTTCCCGAATCGGATCACGTGGGTGGAGGGAGTAAAGAACTCTTTGGCATCAATCACGCGGTGGAGCACCCCCACGACTTCGTATCGCAGGCTGTCCATGACGGGGACGGAGATGGTGAAGACGTAGGCATTCACCTGCTGGTTGAACCGGACATCTTCGATGTAGAGCCTGCCCACCGCTTTGTGGAAGGCGCCCTGCCACCAGGGCGCGCGATCGTGACGGAAGTCCGGCTTCTCCCCCATCGCGGCCACGAGCAGGCCCTGCACATCGGTCAGGAACAGCATCTTCGTCGAGGCGCGAACGACCTGCGGAAGCAATTGTCCCGGCGCGCTACGGACGCCGGCATAGTGTTCGTCGAGCAGTGCGCTCAAGGGACTCCCCATAATGGCATTGACGGCAGCAGGTTCTCGTGCCGTCCAGCGTTGTTCTAGGTCTGTCATTGCGGCGGCCTGGCTTGTGGAGTTTCCGTCGCGCGGCGCATCGCGCCGCCGCTCCAGCTCGCGGATGATCGTGGGATCGTTGGCAATACGCGCGGTTTGCGCGATTTCTTCGGCTATGAGCAGGTCGAGCTTGCGGGCTGCTTCCGTCGCCAGCGCTTTGAAACTTTCTCCGCTGACTTCCCGGATTTCCCGCGACCCCTGCCAAAATGCCATGCCCAAGCCAACGATGAGCGGAATGACTCCCACCAACAGCATCGAGGCGGTCAGCTTGGCCTTGAGTCCCCAGCCTGTGCCCCGCTGCGATAGGACCGGCCTGCTGCTGCTCATAAGGGACTGCTCCCATCCTCGGTGGCCGTCTCCTGGGGAAAGGTAATGGTAAAGGTCGAGCCTCGACCCACGCGGCTTTCGACCTCGATGGTGCTGTGCATGTGGTGGATCACGTTTTTGATGTTGTACAGCCCAAGGCCCGTGCCTTTCCCCGGCGGCTTTGTCGTAAAAAATGGTTCGAAGATTCGGTCGAGCAAGTCTGCGGCGATGCCGCAGCCGGTGTCCGACACGCGAACCTGTGTTGCCCTGTGCGCCATGGCGGTCTCCAGGGTCAACGTTCCACCGTGGTCCATCGCCTGGACGGCGTTGGTGATGAGATTGACGAAGACATGCAGAAGTTCATCCGGGTTTCCTTTTACAGCGACGTCAGACTGGTAGGATTTGCGGACTTCGATGTTTTGGAGCGCAACGGCGTAACGGGCGATCTTGAGGGCCTCATCGAGCTTGCTGTTGATGGCGATCCGGCTGTTTTGCTGGGAGGAGGCGCGGCGAGAGTAGGACGTGAGGTCCCGGCAAATGGCCGTCGTGCGTTTGACGGCCTCAATGATGTCGCGGGCTTGGAGATGCACCGTCTCGATGTTGCGCTCTTCAGCCAGGTTTTCGGCGAGCCCAAGAATGAGTTGAAGCGGATTGTTCATGTCGTGGGCAATGCCGGCGGAAAAAGAGCCGATGCCGGCGAGTTTCTCCGCATGGAGCAGTTCGCCTTGCAGGGCCGATTCATGCCGCACGAGCTCCCACAGCAGGCGCGAGGCCGGCCCGCTTAGAATGTCGGCTCCTCCGGTCGTCTGGTCATGAAGTATCCGCTCCATGCTTGGATCGCCCGTCACGTCCATCACCAGGTTGACTCGATGGCTGCTGATCAGATCGGCGAGG
>SXPO01000086.1 GCA_005793285.1 Nitrospiraceae bacterium | reverse complement strand
GCACCTGCGCTCGATCGACCAGACGATTCTCAATTTCTACAGCCACCACCAACGGGCCTTCTATGCTTCCACCGGAGTGTACTTTTTGGGCTGGATGGCCGAAGCGCTGGACGTGTTCGTGATTCTGTACTATCTGGGCGGCCCTACAGAGATGCTCGCAATGATTTCTATCAGTGCGCTCGCAGTCTTCATCAAGGGCGGGACCTTCTTCATTCCTGGCAGTCTGGGCGCCCAAGACGGCGGGAATCTCTTGCTGCTGGAGGCGTTCGGCTACAGCGATATCACTGGCATCACCTTCGCGCTCCTGCGGCGCTTTCGTGAATTGGTCTGGATCGGCATCGGCCTGCTCTGCTTGGCGATGGTGGGAAAAGGCGCGGTGGGTCAAGCGGCGGAACATCACGAGTAGGAGAGCGGAGCACCTACCTGTTTTCCTCTCACCCATCGGACTTCCGCCTGTTCGATCGGGAGCGATTCTTTTGTGACATCTCGATGAGAGGGTGTGCCTCGATCGTACGCTTTCTGCGCATATCGTTATGCCAGATAGTGTTTGTTGATGTGGTCGCGCGGACGGCTGTGCAGCCGGCGAATCAGAGGCCATGGTGCAATTGAGTATAGCAAAAAATGGGTGAGGCGTCCGTGCAGAAGCAGTTGTGGACACCCTGGAAACGCTATCAGCAAGTTCGGTTGGATTATCTGAATCTGCCAGCAAGCCGAGTCAGCCATCGCACGAAAGGGTGTTTAGCCCGCACGATTGTTCCAGCCGGTTTACCGGATTGGAACATGGTGCTATGATGTGGACACATTGTAGTACCAATGAGGAGGAGTCCATGATCAAGAAATTGACCAAGCACGGCAACAGCCTGGCCCTCGTCATCGATCGAGGGGTGCTCGATCTGTTGGAGATTGACGCCGAGACGCCGCTCAACATCAAGACAGACGGCAAATGCCTCATCGTGACGCCTGAGCGTGATGCAGCTCGCCAAAAGAAATTCCACGCGGCGCTGGAGGAGGGCAATCGCAGGTATGGAAAGATGCTGAAAAGGCTGGCCTAGCCCATGACTGAGCCGCGATTTCTCTCAGTGGAGGATGTTATCGAAATCCATGCCGACCAGATTGAACGGTATGGTGGTAGTCTGGGAGTACGAGATGTCGAGCTGTTACGGTCTGTGATCGGTATGCCGATGAATCAATTTTTGAGCCCCTCGTCTTGAAGGCGGCTCAGGGACAGATCGACAAACCGGCCATCGCAGAGTTCTTTCGAAAGCATTCCCGCCAATAATTCAAGTTTCTTGCCCTGCCGTCAGCTCTTTGTCCGCGTCATATGCTATGCGCTCCCGGTTTCGTTCGCCCAATGAAGAGGTAACTTTCGCACACATCCTTATCGGGGATATCCCAACTCCATTGTCCTTCATGTCGATGAATGGGCTCTCACCGATTGAATCTGGCAGACTTATCGAGAGACTCGTTGCATCGTAAGAATTGGCCGCAAGTTCGGCCAGGCACTTTCGCAAACTGTTATATGCGGCGATACCTAGATGATCGAGTATTCTTGGCGAGACAGAAAAAGAGGCCACTATTTGTTTCATTGAGCACTCCTTGTGCTGCTTTACCTCTCTGCATGTACGTAGTGTCAAGAAGTCTTCGCAAGAAGGAAAGGTTGCTCCCGCCTGTTTCACCTATGCTAGGATGCCGCGCATGAAAGCGGCGGTGAATCTGCTATGGGTGCTGCTCTCCCTCCTTGGCGCACTCGCGCTTGCCCACGTGACTGGTTTCGTCAATCCAACTGAGAAAGTAAACGGTCTCTGGCTTGTTGTGGCGGCGGGCTGCATCTATGTCCTGGCCTATCGGTTCTATGGCCGGTGGCTCGCCAGGCAGGTGGTCGAACTCAATAACCAGCATGTTACTCCTGCCGTGCGGCTGAATGACGGCGTGAATTTTCACCCCACCAACAAAGTGGTTCTGTTTGGCCATCATTTTGCCGCGATTGCCGGGGCTGGCCCCTTATTGGGACCGGTACTGGCGGCACAGTTCGGATTTTTGCCTGGGTTCCTCTGGCTGGTGATTGGTGCGGTGCTGGCGGGGGCGGTGCAAGACTTCATTATCCTTGTGGCCTCGATGCGGCGGAATGGGCGATCGCTGCCTGAAATCGCGCATGATGAACTTGGGTCTGTCACCGGCATGGCCACGGCGGTGGCGGTGCTCTTTATCGTGGTGGTGGCACTGGCAGGACTGGGTTTCGCGGTGGTGAATGCGCTGTTTCATAACGCCTGGGGCACGTTCACGATCGCGATGACGATTCCCATCGGCTTTATGATGGGGTTCTATCTCCAGAAGTTTCGCCCTGGCGCGGTGATGGAAGTGTCGATTCTCGGCGTGGTCCTGTTGATTGCTGCGGTGTTGTGTGGCCGTGTCGTCGCGCAGTCGTCCTATGGCGGGTTTTTCGAGTTCGACAAGCCGGCGTTGGTATGGTTGCTGGCCGGGTACGGTTTTCTCGCCTCAGTGCTGCCGGGCTGGATGTTGCTGGTGCCGCGCGGGTATCTCAGTACCTTTATGAAACTTGGTGTGGTGTTTCTGCTTGGATTCGGTGTGATCCTCATGGCGCCGACGATTGAAATGCCGCGGGTCACGGCTTTTGCCAATGGAGGCGGGCCGATCATTTCAGGGACGCTGTTCCCGTTTCTCTTCATCACGATCGCCTGTGGGGCTGTGTCGGGCTTTCACTCGCTGGTGTCCTCCGGTACGACGCCGAAGATGATCGAGCAGGAGTCTCAGGCGGTGGTGGGCTATGCAGCGATGCTGTTGGAAAGTTTCGTCGGCGTGATGGCGTTGATTGCAGCGTCCGTGCTGATTCCTGGCGACTATCTGGCGATTAATACGACGTTAGGCGCCGATGCACTGACTGCGATGGGCTTTGCGCCGGCGCGAATTGCCGAGTTGTCACAGATGGTTGAGGTGGATGTAGCCGGGAGACCAGGCGGTGCTGTGTCCTTGGCCGTCGGCATGGCCTCGATCTTCGCGGCGCTGCCAGGCATGGCCGGGCTGATGGCCTATTGGTATCAATTTGCTCTGGTGTTCGAGGCCCTCTTCATCCTCACGACAATCGATACGGGCACTCGTGTAGCGCGCTATCTTATTCAAGAGATGGCGGGGCGGGTCTATGCGCCCTTTCGCCGGATGAACTGGTGGCCTGGTGTGCTTCTGAGCAGCAGCCTGGTGGTCGGGGCTTGGGCCTATTTGATCGGGACGGGGAATATTTCGACGATCTGGCCGATGTTCGGCGCGGCAAACCAGTTGCTGGGGACGTTGGCGCTCTGCATCGGGACGACGGTGTTGATCAAGATGTGGAAGTCATCCTATTTGTGGGTGACAGTGGTCCCGATGTTTTTTGTGGGGACGATCACATTGACCGGGTCCTATGAGATGTTCTGGATGTTCCTGAAAAAGGCCGGGACGGTAGTTGCAGAACAGTCATTTCCGCTCTATCTGGATGCGGCATTAGTCGCAGCGGTAGCGATTTTGGGGGTGCTCGTCTTGAGCGACAGCATGAGACAGTGGTATGGCTACCTGGTGCTGAAGAAGCCATTTACGAGCAGTGAAGTGGTGGTGACGGCTGGAGGTGGGTCGGCGGGACAGGTGCAAACGGCGATTCGGCTCGATGAGGAGAAGGGGTTTAAGTTGCCGCATGGGACAGGGTGTTGTTGATGGCGGCATGGTCAATCTCCCTTGCTCGCGCCCCGCGCACACGGATCAATCGAAATATGAATAGTGGGCAGTGCTCGGTGCATGCGCGCAGTGGGAGATCGACCATGCCGCCCTACTTATATATGGAAGAAGGAGGATGTTGTGGCTGATCAGTTTTCGTTCGATGTGGTATCGGAAGTGAACATGCAGGAGTTGAAGAATGCGTTGGATCAAGCGACGAAGGAGATCAAACAGCGCTTCGACTTCAAGGACTCGAAGACGGAGATCACGCTGAAGGAAAAAGAGAAGGAGTTGGTGGTGGTGTCGGATGACGACTATAAGCTGAATGCGGTGCAGGAGATCATCAAGAACAAATGCGTGAAACGTGGGGTATCGCTGAAGGCGTTCGACTACGGGGCTGTGGAGCCGGCCTTAAGCGGAACCGTGCGGCAGACGGCGAAGATTCAGAGCGGACTCGCGGCAGAAAAGGCCAAAGAGATTACGAAGGCAATCAAGGAATCAAAATTGAAGGTGCAGGCGCAAATTCAGGGCGAACAGGTGCGGGTGTTGAGTAAGAGTAAAGACGATTTGCAAGGGGCGATCGTCTTTCTCAAAGGCAAAGATTTCGGCATCGATCTGCAATTTACTAACTATCGATAGGCTTCGACGGCCGGAAACGCGCTCATTCATCAGATTCCCTATTTGTTGCTCCGCCGGACTTTATGAAAAGGCTCGTCGGCCTCCTGTTGTTTCTCATTGGATTGCCGTTGGTGGGCTGCAATCGCAGCGATCCGATCGTCGTCATTCAGCTTCATCCCAAGAATCCTGACATCATTTACGTCGCTACGAACGACTACATCTATAAGACCCGTGACGGCGGCCAGACTTGGGCCAACCTTTCCAGGGGTATGAGCTATTCCCGTGTGATTGCTATGGCGATCGATCCAGCCTATCCGGCCACGGTCTACGCAGGTACGAAGGGCGATGCAGTCTACAAGAGCCATGATGGTGGGCAGCGCTGGATGTCGATGCGCGCGGGATTGGATGATGTCACGATTACGTCAGTCGTCAATCAGTTTTTGTTCGACCCTGCCGATAGTCAGCATCTATTCATTGCCACGACGATGGGCGTGTTTGAAACGAAAAACGGTGGCGAGCAATGGACGAAGCGAATGGAAGGGATGAAGGAAGTCTTGATGGTGGTGACGCTCGGAATGGACCCGACCAGGCCTGCCGTTCTCTATGCGGGAACCAGCGGTGGCGTATACAAATCAGTCGATGGCGCTGGTCATTGGGAGAAGGTCAATAACGGGCTGGTGCCGCCCGGCATGGTCAAGACGTCTCGCGCGCTCAATGTGACGTCGATCCATGTCGATCCCTACGAGCCGGACACGATCTATGCTGCGACGCTGGCGGGATTTTACAAGACGACTGATGGAGCGAAATCCTGGGTGAGGGCAGCGGAATCACTCGCAGATCAAATGTTGATGGGGATGGTGCTGGATCGTACCCAAAGAGGTGTGATCTATCTTGCCGGGCGGGACGGTGTGCATCGGAGCGAGGATGGCGGCGCGACGTGGCACAGGCTCAATAACGGATTTTCGACCACAAACATTCGATCGCTCGCCCAGAGTGAGACTGACTCCAGGCTCTTCTACGCTGGCACGAACGGTAGCGGGCTGTACCGCAGCCGCGATGCTGGCGAGACCTGGGAGCCTATGTCGGTGGTTGAGAAATAGGCGGCGCAGATTGGTGTCTTCTATCTCTCCGCCGATCTTTGGGCGCAATGTGGTGTCTTGAATGTCCATGCCTGTGGACGCCGATGCTGGCGATTTCTTTGAGTTGAACTCTTTTTTGATCGCGTCCCGTTCGTCTTCTATCTGCTGCCGGACCAGGCCGCGTTACTCATAGTCTATTTTGTCGACATCTTGTTGAGTGTTGCCAAGTTATCGAGCCGTTCTTTGAGGGACAGTAAGTCATTCCTCGCTCGCGCCACGGTGCCGACGATCTCGCTGAGAGTGAATTGACGGGCAACCGTCCCCAGTTTTGGGGCTACCCCAGCGCCACCGCCAAGCCCTGTATTTCCTGATCCGACCCCGAACCCAGTTGAGTTGAAAACACCTTTTTGCTGAACAGCCTTCAGAATATGGTTCGCCTCGTCGATCAAATCGATAATTTCGCTTGGAGCATCATCGGAGAGTAAACAACAGGACAGAAAGTTCCGGTATCGATTGGAAAATTTCGCGGCCTCGTTCTGCAAGTCCATGATTTTTATGGGATCGAGATCTGGAAGGTCGTAGCCCTGTTTTCGTATGTTCTCTCGAAAGGACTCCTCGGCCCGTGAGTCGTGCAGCGGGTGACAACCTGAATGAGGCTTGGTTGCAATCTGCTGATCCTGGGTCTTCCCAGGGCACCAAAAAATGGGGGCGGGGGGATTCAGCAGATTGTCGGGATTGCAGTCTTTTGCCGTTGGCTCGCCAGGAGTAAGAAAAGCCCAGAGAAGGACGGCGAGGGAGAGCAGGAGAGCCTTGTGCTGTGATGGCGAATGCGGAGTAGGCACGGCCACATTCTCCGCGTTTGGCCCCTCTCCACACTCATGATCCTTTGACAGAATGAATCTATAACCGGCGTCAAATTCCCCATTGACAACCGAATTTGCCGGAGTATACTCCGGCCATGTGTGGGTGAAAGTGGATAATAGTGGAGGTGTAATATTTCAAGGGACTCAAGGCATGTTCCAGTACTTGGCAATGAAGTCTTTTTTTGGCTTGATTTTAAGCGGCCAGTGACCATTTTAGATTGTACGGTGGGATATAGTGGGCATGCAGAAATGCTGCTGGAGCGTTCTGGTCGAGCCACCAGGCTGATCGGATTGGATCAAGATTCCCAGGCAGTTGCATTTTCTCAAG
>SXPO01000085.1 GCA_005793285.1 Nitrospiraceae bacterium | reverse complement strand
CCCGACCCAGTCTCCCTGCTGAGGCAATCCGCTGATCCCCCACAGCGACCATCCTCCCCATATCCCGATGACAAACGCCGTAATACCTCTGGCATACCGTACAAAGAATCCGGACCTGGCTAAAGCGACGGCCGTGAGATACACCATGCCATGCCCAGGCGGGACATAGGCCGGCACGTTTTCGAATCGATAGGTATACCCGCCCATGTAGAGTGAGGCGAAATGTTCTCCGACCGTGGCAAAGATGACCGCGATGGCGACTTGTGCCTTCGTTTCTCGATTCTCCCCCAACAAAAGCCCGATCAAAAACATCCAGGCCACCAGACCCAGAACCTGTTGGATTCCGACACTTCCGCTTATTTCGAAAATGGCGCTGATACTGACGCAGACAAAGGTGAACGCGGCAATACAGTAATCGCGTGTCCGGTGGGCATAGTCGGCATTGACATGTGGAAAATGCCGTAGCATCTTGCCCCAAATTGCCTGTATGCTGAATTGGTTTAGCGTTACCGTGCGGAAAATATCCATATTTTCGATGCCCTGGCTTATGAGAAGCGCACGGCGCACATCATAGCTCACAGGCTACGGGCGAGCAAGGTTTGTCCCTGTTCCCCTGATCAAGAAAGAACCCCCTCGATGATGACACCGGGCAGTAAGGGCCGACTGATTTCCGTACAAATTGGAATGCCACAGACTCTTGGGCAGGGTGATGCGTCTGATCCAATGGATCAACTATGGACAACCGGATTTTTTAAGCTCCCTGTCACCGAACCAATTTGGCTTGGCACAACAAACCTGAACGGAGATGCCCAGGCGGACCTAAAGAATCACGGTGGCGCTGAAAAGGCCGTGAACGTCTATCCTGTCGAACATTACCCCTATTGGCAACAGGTGCTGGGAGCGGCCGAATTTCCTGGCGGATCGTTTGGGGAAAATTTCACCACAGAAGGGCTGCTTGAGACTGAGGTCTGCCTCGGAGACATGTTCGAAGTGGGATCGGCGCTCGTTCAGGTCTCACAGCCACGGCAGCCCTGCTGGAAATTAGCACGGCGCTGGCACAGAAGGGACCTGGCCCTCCTTGTACAAGAGAGCGGACGAACTGGATGGTATTTCCGAGTCATCAGGGAGGGAACGATTCAAGCAGGATCATGCCTAAGGCTTGTGGAACGTCCATGCCCAGAATGGACCGTAGCCTCCGCAAACGACGTGATGCATCGATGGACAGATGATATGCAAGCCGCTCAGAGCCTCGCAGTATGTCCGGCCCTGGCAGTCCGATGGCGTGAGACCCTGAACAAGCGGGTTGAGACGAAGACGGTCTCGTCAGCCACGGCAAGACTGTATGGACTCAACCTCGAACACGAGCACAAAGGATGAACGGCTCGACGCGCAGCTGCTCCCCCTCCACTGTTGTGATCATTCTCCTGGGAATCATCCTCGTTCTGCTTCCCTTGGGGAGCCGAGGTTACGCGCAATCGGAGGAAGACCAGGGCGGATGGCTTGGCGCACTCGATCGCCTGTCGAGCGAACGGATGCTCGCCGACGTGCGCACGTTAAGCAGCCCGGCTTTCAACGGACGGCAAGCCGGATCCGCCGATGACCTGCGATCCGCACAATGGGTTGCACAGGAATTGACTTTGGCAGGGGTACAACTACCACTCATTGACAACAAGGGAATCGCCTTCCCCTCTCCCGGGGCCAAGCAGGAACAGCCCGTTGGCATCATGGCCTCGATGGTCACCAGGCCACTCATCGAACCAGACCCGGTCGTTCGCACCGGTACAGCAGACCAGTTGGTCACAGCGCAGTTGAGTAAAGACTACTTCCCGGTCTTTGACTCCCCCTCTGCCGATCTCCAGGGTCAGGTCGTCTTCGTCGGTTACGGCATTGTCGATCCCACTCAAGGAATCGACGATTATGCCGGCGTCGATGTGAAGAACTGCATCGTGCTCTTCCTGCGTGGCAAACCGGATCACTCCCCAAGCCCTGTCAGCCACGCCGACAAGGTCCGCTTCGCACGAGATCGAGGAGCCGTAGCCTATCTGACCGCCACAGGGCCGATTATCAGCCCATATGAAACTCGCCGCGGCGCCACAGGAAGGCCCAGCGCATTGTATGGGCAGCTCTCTCCTGACCAAGCCCTCCCTGGCGCATGGATCAGCACGAAATTGGCCGAGACTCTCCTCGCCGGAAGCGGCGATGGGTCCAATCCTGACCACCTTCGCACCCTCCAAGAACAACTTAATAACGCCCCTTCAGCGCGATCGCGCCTCGTCAATCGATATGCATCTCTCCATTGGAAAACCACGATAGAGGACGGCTTGCTGACGAACGTGGTGGGGATGATTCCTGGTACAGGGCCGGATACCATCGTCATCGGCGCCCATCGTGACCATTTCGGACGTCCAGCGGGCCTCTGGTTTCCTGGCGCTGACGACAATGCGTCAGGAACGGCCATCGTCCTGGAGGTCGCACGGGCCCTTGGGAAAATCGGCCTGCGTCCTCAACGGTCGATCCTCTTTCTATCATTCAGCGGGCAGGAAAGAGATTTACTCGGGTCACGCCTCTATACATCGAGACCCGTCATCCCCCTTGGTTCAACGAAAGCCATGGTCAACATCGACCATGTCGGAGCGGGAGACGGAGTGTTAATCCTCCGTGTCACAGAGTTGAAGAAATCTGCGTTAAAGGAAGCAGGGTACGTAGTGGGTTTGGTCAACAAGCTTGACTACTACGGATTCTTGCCAGGCGGCGATGATGGACCGTTCAAAGAGGCAGGAATTCCAACCGCCAACATCGCAAGCGGCGGGGTCCACCCGCACTTGCATCAGCCTACCGACAACGCCGACACGATCAATCCGGAAATTTTGCGGAACATAGCACGGTATGTCCTCGCCCTCACCTGGCAACTGGCAAATTCTCCGTAGTCTGTACGCTAGGCTCTTCTTATGCGCGCTTAGATCAATGGCGCATATGAGCCCTTGTGAAATCCGGGAGCAGGCGGAACGACCTCAGCATTTTCCCGCCCTTGGCGCCATACGGTACGAGGCCGTATACATACCGGTCGGTCTCCAAATAGACGAACTCGTTGGGCGCAGGTTGCTGTCGGAGAGTAACTCTCACCCCTTCCTTCACGCCAGTCAGTCGAACCGGGGAAATTTCGCTGCCGGGAGGCAGCAGTCCGCAGGAGTCGAGCCACTCACGCAGCGAGGGGCTCGGTGATCGCTCGAACACGCTGATAGTCAATCCCGGAGGTTCATGGTCTGCAACCTGGCCTGCCGCGAGGTCTTTCCGTTGAAAGCGCACGCGCTGGACCGCCGACGGCTGCGTGGTTGCCTGATGGGAGCCATCCGTGAGGAGCACATACTCTTTGGGATAATATTTGACGGTAAAGCCATGGGTATGGTCAGCATACTTCTCCCGGCCCTCCGTCTGGACAGCAGTCGACGACTCCATCGACCTGCCGAGTTGCCGCACCGTGCTGTCGCAACCGGCCAAGACGACGCCCACGACCATCATTATTGAAAACCAACCGACTCGAAACAGGATCGCTGTACCGTTCGCCATCTGATGCGCCCCTTGTGCTTCCTGCCCTATGTGTGAAACTAACGGATCATCACCGCGATCCACCAATCGGCTAACAGAGGTGGCACAGAGCTGATCCGCTGTATTCCTGCGTACTTTATCTTGCACGGAGGTCGCCGAGGTTGTCAATTGCGACAAATTTGTCTTGATCCCCATCGTGGCATCGCATATTTTATACGGCTTTGAGCCTTCTGATATCGATATCAGGTTCGGCCAGTCACACATAAAGAAAGGACCGCTCATGCGTTTCGTTGTCTCCAGTTTGACGATCGTGCTCTGCCTGGGAACCACTGCGACATTCGCGGCGGCGGCAGAACCCACGACCGACGAACAGAAAACCTTCTATGCTATGGGATTAGCCATCAGCCAATCGATCAGCTCCTTCGCTCTGAACGAGTCTGAACTTGAAATCGTCAAGGGCGGCATCACCGATGGAGTATTCAAACGGCCGCCGAAGGTAGATTTCCAGACCTTCGGCCCGAAAATTCAATCACTGCAACAGGCCCGCGCTGCAGTCCTTGCAGAACCAGAGAAAAAAGCAGGCGCCGCGTTCCTCGCGAAGATCGCGGCAGAACCAGGCGCCAAGAAAACCGAGTCCGGCGCGATTCTCAAGACCATCAAGGAAGGGAACGGCGCCAGTCCGAAAATCTCGGATATCGTGAAGGTGCATTACCAAGGAACCTTGATTGACGGAACGGTGTTCGATAGTTTAGCCAAGCAGGGCGAACCAGCTACCCTGAGAGTGAACGAAATGAGCAAGTGTTGGACGGAAGGGATACGGCAGATGAAGGTCGGCAGCAAGAGCAAGCTGGTCTGCCCGTCCAGTCTTGCCTATCGCGACAAAGGCCTCCCCCCCCTGATCAAGCCCGGCGCGACGTTAGTGTTTGAAATCGAACTCCTTGAGATCGTCGCTGCCAAGTAGTCCGCACAATACGTCCCCACGAGATCGAACTGGATATTCCCCAGCTCGATCTCGTGGCCCGCACCCTGCATGCTCTGCGAGCAAGAAGAGCGCCTAGCCACTCCCAAATAGCGCAACCTCTTGACACTAGATTAGGGGTATGTTACATGCCCTGCTCTTGATGCGAGAGAAGGGTGCCAGGGGAGACGACTTTCCCAGAGTGTGGTTGTGCCTAGACGGTCTCTACTGCCGTCTGGGTGGCAGGACCGCCCTATTTTCGATGGTCGCGTTGCTTGAATCACATGCAACTGTATTTAACTAGTTCACGGCCGGCAAGCAGGTGCCATCCTAATTGTCACCTGTTATGATGTGCCCCATGAGGCAAGACCTCGTCGATAAACCAGACTCACCATTTAGATTAGATAATAAGGAGGCGGGAATGACTGGAAGGAATTTCGTTATGTCGATCGTGATGATGGGGAGCGCTCTGATTCTGTCAGGAGGCATGGCCTTCGCTGACGATGATCCCCCCTTGCCCCCGGTTCCAGCCGAGTATGCAGACAAAAAGATGCCGGCTGGAGGATGGACGGACCCTAAGGCGATCGAAGAGGGAGAGCAGATTTACAAGGGCGATGTGAATCCGAACGTCAACTGTGGCAGCTGCCATGGCAAGGACGGAACACCGGTAAAAAAAGGTGCGCGGGATATGCGCGATCCTAAAAATATCTGCCGTTGGTCCGACGCTTTCTGGTTCTGGCGTATATCGGAAGGTATCCCGAAGACGAAAATGAAAGGTTTTAAGAACAGCCTGACAGAGGAGCAGATCTGGCATGTGATGGCGTTTGAGAACATGTTCTCGAACGGGGGCAAGCCGCACGATCACTCATGTTACAAACCCTAAATCATCAGGCAGATCATGACGATGCCCTGAACCGGGGCTGAAACCATTCGGGTCATCCCACGTTGTATGAGAAAGAAACTATCAGGGCAGTCCAAAATCAAAGGAGGCACAATGTCTACTAGTTTATCGCGTTGTGTGCGCACGGCTGGATTGGTCGGCGCATTTATCATGACCCCATATCTGGGCATCCATGCGGGTGTGGTGTCAGCAGCGACCATCAAAGCCGAACTGGCATTCGCACCCAATGTTCCCGCTCCCATCAAACGAACCGAGCCTGCCACCGTCATCGTCAACCTGACATCGGACGAGTGGACCGGTCCGCTGAGCGACGATAATAACTATGAGTTCTGGGGTTTTAATAAGCACACCCCAGGGCCCATGATTCGCGTCATGGTGGGCGATACGGTTGAAATCCGCATGAAGAACGACAAGAACAGCAAGGAATCCCACAATATCGACTTCCATGCGATCACGGGG
>SXPO01000084.1 GCA_005793285.1 Nitrospiraceae bacterium | reverse complement strand
GATCATCATGGCGGAGCCGCTGGGGTTCTATCGCAAGCATGGCCTGAATGTCAGGGTTAAACGGGCGGCCGGCTGGGCCATGGTGCGAGATTGGGCGATTAACAAAGAAGTCGATGCGGCCCATATGTTGTCGCCGATGCCATTAGCGATCACGCTGGGCGCCGGTTCCATCCCGGTGCCGTTTTACATGCCGGCGGTGGAGAATATTAATGGGCAAGCGATCACGCTGCATAACAAGCACAAGGGCGTGAAAACCGCCGCCGATATGAGGGGATTTCGTTTCTGCGTGCCGTTTGATTACTCGATGCATAACTATCTCCTGCGCTATTTTCTCGCAGAGGGCGGCGTGCATCCCGACAAAGACGTGCAAATCCGCGTGGTGCCACCACCGGAGATGGTGGCCAATTTGAAGGCCGGCAACGTCGATGGCTATCTGGCACCCGATCCTTTCAATCAACGAGCTGTGTACGAAAACGCGGGGTTCATCTTCAAGCTCTCCAAGGAGATCTGGGACCGGCATCCCTGTTGCGGCTTCGCGATCTCCAAGGAATTCGCCACGCAGTATCCAAATACGTTCCTGGCGCTCTTCCGGTCCATCGTGGATGCCACCCACTACGCGTCCGACCCGGCCCATAGGAAAGAGATTGCCGAGGCGATTGCGCCGACAAATTACTTGAATCAGCCGGTGACGGTTTTGGAGCAAGTGTTGACGGGAACCTATGCGGACGGATTGGGCGCGATCAAAAAGGACCCGAGCCGTATCGATTTCGATCCCTATCCCTGGCACTCGATGGCGATCTGGATTATGACCCAAATGAAACGGTGGGGCCACTTGAAGGGTGAGGTCAATTACAAAGCCGTGGCTGAACAGGTGTATCGGGCGGCCGATTGCGACCGGATCGCCAAGGAGCTTGGTTATCCGGCGCATCAGGGGACGATGGCTAAGCATACGATTATGGGCCGGGAGTTCGACGCGAGCCAACCGGACGCCTACGTCCGTAGTTTCAGCATCCACAGCATGGCGTAATGGTCGAAGAGGTAGAGCACGATGAAAACAATTGGTAACGGCAATCCGTGGCTGATCAGGGGGTTTATCCTCCTGGTCTTCCTCGGCGGGTGGCATCTGCTCACGCTGCGATCGTCTTTCGAGGCGAAGGGCAAGACGGACGAGCAACTGCAGATGATGGAGTTCAACGGAGACATCGTCCGAACGGGCGAAGGAGGTTACGCATGGAACCCTGAGAAGATGAAGGGGGTGCCTGGTCCCCTCGCGGTGATGGAAAAGGCGAGAACTGAATTGGGCGAGGCGTTCGTCATCAAGGGAACCAACGACCACGGCATCGCCTACCTAGTCCTGTATACCGTCTCAAGATTTGCTGCGGGATTCCTCGCGGCGTCAGTTGTGGCAATCCTCATCGGCATCCTCCTGGGGCTGAACCGCGTGCTCTTTCGAGCCGTCAACCCCTTCATCCAAATCTTGAAGCCGATCTCGCCGTTGGCCTGGATGCCCTTGCTCCTGTACACGGTCAAGGATCCCAAGTGGACCGCTATCCTGGTCGTATTCATGGCAGCCGTTTGGCCGACCCTGGCGACGACGGCGTTCGGCGTGAGTTCGCTCAAAAAGGAATATCTCCACGTCGCGGCCATTCTGCAGCTCTCATGGTTCAAACGGCTCTGCCGGGTGATTTTGCCTGGGGCAGCCCCGACCATCGTGAACGGTCTGAGAATCTCGTTCGGGAGCGCATTGGTCGCGGTGGTGCCGGCGGAGATGCTGCTGGGGGAGTTGGGCGTCGGCTATCTGAGTTGGATCGAATGGAACAATCTCGACATCGCCGGGGTCATCTTCGCCATCCTGGTGGTCGGGGTCGTGGGCGTCATTCTGGATTCAGGGTTCAACAAACTTGCCGGTCTCGTGACCTATCAGGAGTAACCCATGTCATTTCTTGTTGTTGACCATGTGAGCAAGTTTTTCCCCGGTCATGCTGGAAGTGGAGAGGTCTGTATCTTCAAAGACGTGACCTTGAAAGTCGAGAAGGGCGAGTTTGTCACCGTGATCGGCCACTCGGGATGCGGCAAGAGCACCCTGCTCAACATCATCGCCGGGTTGGAAACCCTGTCGGAGGGGGGAGTGATCTTGAACGGGCGTGAGGTGTCAGGGCCCGGATTGGACCGGATGGTGGTCTTCCAGAATTTTGCCCTCATGCCCTGGATGACGGTGTTCGAGAACATCGCCCTGGCTGTCCGGTCAGCCTACCCGGATTGGGGGCACAAAGAGGTGGTCGCACATGTGCATAAGTACATTGCGTTAGTCGGCCTCAAGGGGGCTGAGGATAAGCGGCCGATCGCCCTATCGGGGGGCATGAAGCAGCGAGTCGGTCTCGCCAGGGCCTTTTCAATCGAGCCCAAGGTGTTGTTGCTGGATGAGCCCTTTGCCCAGATCGATGCGCTGACCAGAGGAGTCATTCAAGAGGAGTTGGTCCAGATGTGGAATGCCACGCGCAACACGGTATTTATGGTCACGCACGATGTGGACGAGGCCATTCTCTTGTCCGACCGCATCATGCTCATGACGAACGGGCCCTCATCGCACGTGGCGGAGATTGTGGATGTGACGATTCCTCGCCCCAGGTCGAGAGATACGGTCATCGAACATCCCCATTACTACAAGATCAGGAACCATGTAATTCATTTTCTCGTCCGTCACGCCGCGCACGGAGTGGCGAGTGAGAGGGGCACGCAGGGGGAGTTGTCGGAGGCCGCGCCGCTCGTCGTGAGGTTTTGAAGCAGCAAGGGTCGACCTGTGCGCAGTTGCACCAACAAAGGAGGAGCATGTGATGGAAGCGAAGAAGCCGAGGGACGTGATTAAAGCCAAGAGGTTGGAGAAGAAGGTCACGATTGCGGAGGTGGCCAAAGCGGTCGGGCGAAATCCCACGTTCGTCGCCGCGGTGTTGCAGGGAACCCACAAGCTGCCGGCTGAGGACGCGAAGAAAGTTGGCGACTTGTTGGGGCTGGATGCAGAGCTCACCGCGTCGCTGAGCAAATTCCCGGTTCGCACCGATTTCCCGAATGCGACCGATCCGTTCAAGTATCGCTTGATGGAGATCATCGGGGTGTATGGAGACTCGATGCGCGAGCAGGCGAACGAAATGTTCGGCGATGGCATCATGAGCGCAATCGACTTTACGCTCGACATGGAAAAGGTGACCGGCAGCCAGGGCGAAGCCCGCTGCAAAATTACGCTGAACGGGAAGTGGCTGGAGTACAAGACCTTCTAGTTCCAGTCAGGGTCTGGTGCGGGAACAATGGCGTTCCTGCCGCATAACAACAGAGAGCGATGTAACGCGGACAACGGCGTCCGTCTCCTATTCGGGAAGACGGGCGCCGTTGTGTTTTTGGGATTCTAGCGATGACAAAGGAGGAGTCGATGTATACGACGGATCACGAGCGGATTGCATCGTTGGCGGCGAAGAAACATCGGTTCCTGGAGGTTTCGCTGTCACGCTACCTCATTCTCTCGGCTTTGGCTGGCGTCTATGTGGGATTCGGCATCGCCTTGATTTTCAGTGTCGGCGGGCCGCTGGCCACGGCTGGATCGCCGGTACTGAAGCTGGTGATGGGCGTGTCGTTTGGGATCGCCCTCACCTTGGTGATCTTCGCCGGATCGGAGTTGTTTACCGGCAACAACATGACTGGAGTCATCGGCGGGCTGTCGCGCAGCCTCACCTGGACCCAAGTGGCGCAGCTCAACGTCTGGTCCTGGGTCGGCAATCTCGTCGGCTCGCTGGCGCTGGCTTGGCTGGTCGTCCAATCGGGAGTCCTGTCCAAGGGACCGCAGGCCGAGCTGATCGGAAACGTGGCGGCCATGAAGATGTCGCTGCCGGCGTGGGAGCTGTTTCTCCGGGGTCTTCTGTGCAACTGGCTCGTCTGCCTGGCTGTCTGGACCTCCGGGCGGACGACAAACGATGCGGCCAAGATCATGCTGATCTTCTGGTGCCTGTTCGCCTTTATCGGCACTGGATTCGAGCATAGTGTCGCCAACCAATCGCTGCTGGGCATGGCGCTGTTTCTCCCCCACGCGCCCGCTGTCAGCTGGACAGGCTACTGGTACAACCAGTTCTATGTCGTAGTGGGAAACATCGTCGGTGGTGGGCTGTTCGTCGGTGGTCTGTACTGGCTGGCGAGTCCCTATACCGTTAATCAGGCAGAGGCAAGAGAACTGCCGCGTGCCATTCCGGCACGGGAGGCCTGCTGATCACCGGAGTCGAACAGGAGGGAGGGAGCCATGGGGACCATGATTGATCATGCTGTGATGTCGAACGAGGATCGTGTGGTACAACGGCTGCGTGAGTGCGGCGCGAGTTCGCTCGAGGACTTGACCCGGTTGCCTGGGCTGGACTGGGTCACGGTCTTTTCAATCGTCGACCGCCTCAATCGCGCCGGTTTTGTGGTGCTCGAACGAGCCGGGGCTGACTATCGTGTGTCATTGAAGAGGGGAACATGAACAAAATCGAGGCCCTCAAAGCGGAGCGTGACGGGTTGGCGGTGAAGGAGATGATCGCGCAGTACGCCAAAACGGGATGGGAATCGATCCCGGAGGACGATGTCCAGCGTCTGAAATGGTACGGCCTCTTTTTGCGCAATCCCACCCCGGGCTTCTTCATGATCCGGGTGCGGATACCGGGCGGTAAGACCGGCTCATACCAACTGAAGGCGCTGGCTGCCATCGCCGGGACCTACGGCAACGGCGTCTTGGACCTCACGACGAGGCAACAAATACAGCTCCGGCAGATTAAGATCGAAGACGTGCCATCGGTTTTTGCCAAGATGGACGAGGTGGGGCTGACCTCCCTCCAAACCGGCATGGACAACGTGCGAGGCGTTATGACCTGCCCGGTTGCCGGGCTGAGTCCGGATGAGGTGTCGGACGCGACGCCACTCGTGCGGGCCATCAACGAAGAGATCCTGGGCAATCCGGCCTATTCGAACCTGCCGCGAAAGTTCAACGTGGCGGTCACAGGCTGCCCTGACAACTGTGTCCACATGGAAACCCAAGACTTGGCCCTTGTGCCGGCCTATCACGACGATGGCCAGGGTAGGAGGCTTGGGTATAACGTGTTGGCTGGTGGCAAGCTCGGGTCCGGCGGGTATCGGATCGCTACGCCGCTGGATATCTTTGTGACCGAGGGGGACGCCTTGGCCGTGAGTCGTGCAATCATTGAAATATTCCGGGAGCATGGATCGAGAGAGAATCGGACCCAAGCAAGGCTGGCCTTCTTGCTGGAGGAATGGGGCGAAAGCCGGTTCCGGGAAGAAGTGGAAACGCGAATAGGAAAGAAACTGTCGCCGGCTGGCGTCGATGCGCGAAAAATAGTCGAGAAGAGTCATATTGGCATCTATCGGCAAAGACAACCGGGCATGAACTATGTGGGGCTCAAGGTCTTGGTAGGCCGTATCACACATGATGACCTGGCCAAGATTGCAGCCTTAGTAGAGAAGTATGGAACAGGGGAGGTCAGGATTTCCCCGGCGCAGGCCCTGATCATCACGAACGTGTCAGACCGGAAGATCGGCGACCTCGATCGTGAGCCGCTGGTGAAGCAATTCGCCTATAACCCCTCGCCGGTCTATAAGGGGCTGGTGAGCTGCGTCGGCAGCGACTACTGCAATCTGGCGGTCATCGAAACCAAGGGTCGGGCGGTGGAAACGGCGAAGGCGCTGGAGGCTCGCCTGGGGAGCACGGTCAAGCCGATCACCATGCATTGGTCCGGCTGCCCCGCTGCCTGCGGCAACCACCTCGTGGCGGATATCGGCCTCTTGGGCAAGAAGGCCAAGATTGAGGGAAAGGTGGTCGATGCGGTTGATATCTATGTGGGGGGCCGATCAGGTCCCGACCCCAAGCTGGCGGTCAAGATTATGGAGGATGTGCCCTGCGACAGGCTGCCGATGGTGCTGGAAGGGCTCGTGCCCTATCACGCGAGAGAGAAGATGCATCGGGTGAGGGGAGGGGTCAAGAAGCCTGCGCTTAGCAAGGAGGTGCCGAATGCGACGGCTGCTTGATCAGTGGAATGGACGGTCTGTGAAGGAAAACGAGCGGGTCTGGAAGGATCATTGAGCAATCAGAACAGACTGCCGGTCCAGTTGTTGTCTTCTTTGGCTGTGCCGCCGATGGCCTTGCCTGATTGGCGCGCCTGTTCCAGTCCGGCGCGGGCCAGCGCGTCTGCCCGTTCGTTGTCCGGGTGGCCTGCATGGCCCTTGACCCAGCGCCATTCGATGGTATGGCCGGCAGCCAAGGCATCCAGGCGACGCCACAAGTCTGCATTCTTGACTGGCTCCTTGGCGGCCGTTTTCCAGCCTCGCAGCTTCCAACTGTGGATCCATTCGCTGATGCCCTTTTGCACATACTGCGAATCGGTGTAGACCTGCGCCTCAACCGGCTCTGTGAGCGACTGCAGGGCTTCAATCACGGCAAGCAGCTCCATGCGATTGTTCGTGGTCGCAGGCTCGCCGCCGCACAGCTCCGTTTCGATTTGGCTGATGCGCAGCAGCGCGCCCCATCCGCCAGGCCCAGGATTGCCGCTACAGGCGCCATCCGTATAGATTTCAATCATGAATCAGCCGTCTCCGTCGATGTCCCAAGGCCCTGTCGAGGTTCGACTCCGAGTATCACATATACGCCGCCCACGAAGGGCCTGTCACCCTTAAAAAGACTCCCGGCACAGTTGTTTTGTTTTTTTGCGTCGACTCGTCTGCGCGGGGCTGGGGAATGAGGCCCGCTCCTCCGGCGACGTTCGCTCTGAGCCACAGCCCCGCGCCACGAAAGCAAGAAGGCATGAAATGTGAGATGTGAAGCGCGCGGGGTGGTATGTGAGGACAGGCGCGAAGCTGGAGGGCTGGGATTGCATTGCGTCGCGCGATTAGAAAAGACTCCTGAGCTACCCCTGGTTTTGTGGACACCAGGTTAAGAGTCACTGACCCGTCGCTCGAATTCCAGCGGCGTCAGATAGCCCAGGCTCTGATGCAGCCGCTGGCGATTGTAGAACCCTTCAATGACGCAAAGATCTCCCGGCTCGCGTCGTCTCGGGTGCGATACCGCTGGTGATGGACCAACTCATTCTTGAGGATGCTGAAGAAACTTTCCGCCACCGCATTGTCGTAACAGTTTCCTTTTCGGCTCATGCTGGGCGGCAGCCCCAGTGTCGTGAGTTGCCGCTGATACGCCAGGGCACTGTATTGGGCACCCCGATCCGTGTGATGGATGAGGCCCGGCTGAATCCGCCGCTGGCGTACCGCCATGGCCAAGGCCTCCAGCGTGAGCTGTTGATCCGGCTTGGCACTCATCGCCCACCCGATCACCCGCCGTGAATACAGATCCAGGAGCACGGCCACATAAAGCCAGCCCGCCTGCGTCGGCACCGCCGTGATATCACCCACCCAGATCCGATTGAGGGCGGTCGTCACAAAGCGTTGCTCCAACACATTGGGTGCGGGCGGCGGCAGCTGATGCCGTTCCACGCTGACGCGGAACCGGCGGACGCGCCGTGCTTCCAGGCCCGCGAGTCTTCGGAGGCGTGCTACACGATGCCGCCCACACGACACCCCGGTTTGCGTCAAGGCCTGCCATAGTTTAATGGCCCCGTACTCTTCGCGCGCTTGCTGATGCAGGCGGCACAATTCAGGGAGCAGCCGCTGATCCGCCACCGCGCGAGCACTCGCCGGGCGATCTCGCCAGGCATAGTACCCACTTCGGCTCACGGCTAGCGCCGCGCACAAGCGCGTCACGCGATGCACCGCTTCCTGTGTCCGGATAAAGGCATATCTCACAGGGACTCTCGCGCAAAGTACCTGGCGGTAGGTTCAAGCGATCAATGCAACACCCTCTGGGGTACAGTGGAGTGGGAGGGGGATCGTGATGGGACAGATGGGGCGGCCGGGCTTGTCTGCGGCCCAGAAAGCGGACCTGTGGCAGCGGTGGAAACAGGGGCAGTCG
>SXPO01000083.1 GCA_005793285.1 Nitrospiraceae bacterium | reverse complement strand
CCTGATCGGAGACCGGATCATCGAACGGCTGCAACTGTTTTACGATGACGCGAGCCGTACCTTCGAAGCGCCATTCTTCGTGCCGCTGTCCACGGACGCACCGGATGGCATCACGTTGCGCGTCGTTGCCGCCGACCAGGCCGGAGGAAACTTTGGGGTCGGCCAAGCAACATTCACGATACTGAATGAACGCCTGCCGGAGAAGAGGCACTGACAATACGTCTCCAGCACCAGGGTTGTCCCCCTTCTATTTTGGTGTGACAAAGCACCCTACGATTCTGGTATCCTAGCCTCGACGAAGTGCCCCCCGAAGCGCAGGTGCCAGCTTGAGCCCGGTTGAGTGGCGGCACATACATGCCGCCGATTATCGGAAGGGAAACCAAATGCTTCCTACATCAGCACACAAGTCTCTCATCGCCTGGTCCTTGCTGCTGTCCTTGACGGGTTGTTCCGTGAGCGGGGGAGGAGGGGTCGTTCGTCCACCGGCGCCGGAGCAATTGTCGGCACTACCACATCCGATAGATCCGGCGAGAAATTCCATCATCAGCATTCCTGTTCATATAGACCTTTCGACATTTTTAGATGCCGTCAAGGATGAGAACCTGATCCCCAAGAAATTCGACCATTGGGGGAGCTACATCAAAACCTCCAAAGGCGCCGCTTACAAATACTATGCGGAGCGAGATGATTTTGCGATCGATCGCTCAGGCGCTCACCAATCCATGAGCACAGATCAAGGCACTCCTCTCCGCAATTGGTGGAAAGACATCGACCTCCCTGGTTCTTCCTTATCGATCAGCGCCGCCCTTCGCTATAAGATCGGGACTGATCCGCATATGGTGCCATGTGGCGATGGCAATGAATGGCCACGAAGAGCCACGCTGAATGGAAGTATCGCAATCGGGATAACCCCGAATTACGGCTTGTCGGCATCGGTAAACAATGTGACGGTGAACACCCTTGATGCCTGTAAATTACACATCGCCGATAGCGACATTTCCCAGGAAGTTACAAACCGGCTGACAGACGTCGTGCGAGGAGGGCTGAACAACGCCGTCGCGCGCATCAACGCGACAACCGTCAAATCTCACGTGGAAGAGGCGTGGAACGCACTGCGCAACCCAATCCAATTAGAGTCGAACACCTGGCTTCTCCTCAATATCGACAAAATGAAACGTAGCGGCTTTTCAGAGGATGGCACTGTTGTGGATGACACCCTTCAGATAACAGCGAACCCTGTTATCGTGTTTGGCGCCGAACCACCTGCTACATCTCCAGCGCTTCCTCAACTTGACAGTCAACCGGCTTCCAATGAATTCCACGTCGTCGCTGATGCCCGGATAGAACATGACACACTCTCCAAGACGCTTGCGAACCGCCTCAAGGGAGAGCGCTTTAATCACGGCGGGGACAACATTCGAATTACGAACGCAACGGTCTCTGGCATTGGCGGCAACCAATTGGTGATTCGGATTGATTTCACAGGGGATGCACTCGGTCACGTATATTTTGTCGGGAAGCCGGAGATTAACGCACTCACACAAACCGTACACATCAGTGGTATCCGCTACGACTCCGCCACAGAAAATCTTTTGAGAAAAAACGCTAATTGGCTCTACCGTTCTGAATTCCGAGAGTTTATTGCAAGTAAAGCCTTTCTCGCCGTGACGCCGGCTATAGACCGGCTGCGCAACCTTCTTATGACTGGGCTGAATCGACCCGTGAATCCGGCCATCTCGATGCATGGGACCGTGGCGTCGGTGCAAGGGATTGGTGTGTTCGCCGATGTCAACGCGCTCTACATCCGGGCGATGAGCGATGGAACACTCAGCTTGAAGCTTGCGGACAAGCGCTGAGTCAGAGGGGGCTCCGGAAAATCGGACAGTGTAATAAGTGGTGCCTGGCTTCACGCACGCCACCGAGTGGTGGTGAACCAAAGGAGCGAGGCGATGAAATAAACGAAACGGAATCACGGAGCGACTTCTCAGCCTGACAAAGTCCGGCTAGAAAATTCCAGCCTGCTTTTGGAGCCAGCGGACGTATTTCACGATCTGCTCGACGTCATCCGGTTTCACGGCATCGATCTTCGGCATGTCGCCGAACTGCCAATGGTGCGACTTGACGCCGTTGGCGGCGGCGCGCTGGAAGGCGGCATCGCCATGGTGATTGGGCTCATAGACTTTATGCACGAGCGGCGGACCTTGCTTGGTTCCGACGCCTCCGGCGCCGTGACAGGCTGAGCAATTGGCAGTGAACTTCTGTTCTCCGTCGCGCAGCTCGGCCGGAGCCGGACTGGCCACTCCTTGTGGCGGCGGAGGCTCGCTTTGGCTGCATGCCGGCGCGGTACTGAGCAGGAACGCGATGAAACCAACTCCAAGTATCTGTGGCATCTTCATAGTTGTGCTCATCTGGTTTGTAACGAAAGAAACCTTTCAGACGTTCTAGGTTATCGCATACGGGATCAGATCCTCAACTCCCGCGTCAGCAAATCCCTGTTTGCGAATGAGGCAACTGTCGCACAGACCGCAGGCCACGGTCCCGATTGGGTCGTAGCAACTGTGTGTCAAGTGAATCGGCGCGTTTAGCGTCCTACCGAGGCGAATGATACCCGCTTTGGTCAATGACAATAGCGGCGTACGCACCTCGATCCGTCTTCCCTCGGCGCCTGCTTTTGTCCCGGCCTGTGCCGCGGCCTCGAATGCCTGGAGAAACTCAGGACGACAGTCGGGATAGCCCGAATAATCCACCACGTTCGCCCCGAAATAGATCACCGAGGCTCCCAGCACTTCCGCATGGGCTGCGGCGAGCGACAGAAAAATCAAATTTCTTCCCGGCACATAGGTAATGGGGATGCCCTGACCACGGTCTTGTTCGGTGCGATTTTTGGGAACAGGAAGATCATCCGTCAGCGCCGACCCACCGATTGCCCGCAAGTCTGCCTCGATCACGAGATGCTGCTGCGCTCCCAACGCCGCCGCGACCTGACCGGCTCGTTCGATCTCGATGGCATGCCGCTGCCGATACGCAACTGTCAACAGATAGATCTCATAGCCGTCTCGCTGTGCCACCGCCGCAGTCACGGTGGAATCCAGCCCGCCGCTGGCAAGGATGACTGCCCGTTGGCGTCCGTGCTCATTCACAGTGGTGAATCTGCCTCACTTCCACACCGACGCCGCGTGCGGACACTCCTCGCGTCCGGTACGACGGCATGGAACAATGTATTGATAAAGCGATGCACGGTTGAGCGCCGCACTGCCGGAACAGCTGGCGATTAATCGCGATCTTCTTCTCGCTCGATTTTTTCCAACAGCTCTTCGCGCGACTGACACTCGACGCACAGTTTGGCGAATGGCACGACTTGCAGCCGTTTTTCACTGACTTCGATTCCGCAGTTGGCACAGATCCCGTAGGTGCCTTCGTGCAGACGGGTGATCGCCTCATCAATGGACTGCCGGCGGCGGTTGCGCATCTCCATCAACGAGATGCCGAGCTCCCGCTCAAGATCCATCAAGGCCTGATCGCCGACGTCGCGCGCCGACTCTAACCGCCGCTGCTGATCCTCCGTCAGCGACTGTCCTAAGCTCTCTTCGATTTCCTTGATAATCGCCTGCCGCTTCTCCAGCAGCATCTTATGAAGTATTTCCTGACGGCGCTCCCGCGCTTCCCGCTCCTTGGCCGTCTCCTTGGGACGAAGATTCGGTTCGGCCACGACCACCGCCGGAGCTGGTTTCACGACAGCGGCTGCAACCGCCGCTTTCACCGTCACCACAGCGGCCGACGGCTTTGACTTTCCCTGAGCGGGCTGAACAGATTTAGGCTTTGACTTGACGACCGGCTTCTTCTTGGCTTTGATTTTCGTGGCCATGACGCTCCCACTCATTCCTGAGAAATTTAGAGATGCCGAAAAAGTCCGGCACCTATATCACGGCACTTCCAGCTTGACAAGAGGATGTGGTGCAATCCTCAGGGGACCACTACGGATAGATGATGGTCGAATGAACGTCGTACTGGGCAAGTTTGAGGCGCCCGTTCAGGCCCTTGAGCTCGACAAGAAAATCAAGCCCAACGATTTCTCCGCCGAGCTGACGGACCAGATTGACCGTCGCTTCAGCCGTTCCTCCCGTGGCAAGGAGGTCATCCACGATAAGCACGCGCTCTCCCATGCCGATCGCATCCCT
>SXPO01000082.1 GCA_005793285.1 Nitrospiraceae bacterium | reverse complement strand
TCGACTCCGTCGCGGTCATTGAGCTGCTCTTTGAAATCGAAGACCGATTCAAGATTCAAATACCAGATCAAGACCTCCCTGGACTCAGCACGGTCGGGTCAGTAGCGGCCTATGTGCAACAACGGCTCTCGTTGCCGAGCACCGCACCTGCTAAGGTTAAACCAGCGCCGCGTGTGACTTCGAAGAAGAAGGCGCCTGCGCCCAAGAAGGCACCTGTTTCCAAGAAAGCCCCTGCCGCAAAGAAAAAGCCTGTTCCCAAAAAAGTCTCTACCCCGAAGAAAAAGAAAAGGTAACGAACTGATGCCCATTCCACAGCTACCGAGTCCCCTGACCCTGGCGCAGATTCATCAGATCGTCGGCGGCACGATTCATGGCGATGACCAGACAGAGGTGTTTGAACTGGCCGGCCTGGGGGAATCGACGCCCCGCTCCTTGTCCTTTGTTGCCAACGACAAAGCATTGACTGTTGCTGTGAACCTCCAAGCAGCTGCCTTGCTCGTCCATCGTCACCTGCCGGAGCTTGCCGTTCCTCAGATCGTGGTCGGCCATCCCTTGATGGCGTTCGCCCTGGTCGCGCAACAATTCTGCGTCCGTCCCGCCGTTCGTCGCGGCATCGCCGAAGACCTGACTCGAGGAACCGATGTCACAATCGGAACTGATCCTTCGATTTGGCCGTTCGTGACGCTTGGCGACCGGGTCAGCATTGGAGCGCGGGTGACTCTCTATCCCGGTGTATTTGTGGGGTCGGACTCGGCAATCGGAGATGATTGTGTCTTGTACCCGAATGTCGTCGTACGGGAAGGCTGCTCACTCGGCGCCCGAGTGATCGTCCACAGCGGAACCGTCATCGGCGCAGATGGATTCGGATACGTCCCGCATCAAGGCCGCCATCACAAAATCCCGCAGCTTGGCGGAGTTATCATCGAAGACGATGTCGAATTAGGCGCCAATGTCACAGTCGATCGCGCCACACTCGGCGTCACACGTATCAAGCAAGGCACCAAGGTCGATAATCTGGTTCAGATCGCCCATAACGTCACGGTGGGCGCACACTGCATTCTGGTCGCTCAAGTCGGCATTGCCGGCAGTACCACGATTGGCCATCATGTCGTTATCGGCGGACAAGCGGGTATTTCAGACCATATTCAGATTGGCGACCAGGTCATGATTGCCGCCAAATCGGGAGTGCATCGAAACATCGAGTCGAACCAAATTGTCGGAGGATCCCCGGCATTACCGCGCGATCGGGCCTTTCGGGTTCAGGGGGTTATTCACCATCTGCCTGAGCTGCACAAGCTTGTACAAAACCTCGAACAGCGGATCGAGACATTGGAGAAACAGTCGAAGCAACGGTCTCCACGCACCGCGACGGTGCGTCTTAGGAAGAAATAGCCCGCACGACCCTACTTGATGACGCTTCGCCAGAAAAATAACTTCGCCCAATAGAACCCGGCCCAGGGGATCATCACCGCAGGGACAGTATTCACCTGCCCGTAAAGAGTCGCCAGCAGGGCGCTTCCCAGAAGCGCCGCGATGCCGGCAAGGTATGCGAGAGGAAGCAAGGGACGTCCAGGATGGTCGATTTCTGGAACCTGCGTGTCCTTCTTCGCCAGTGATCTCTGAGTGGTCGGCCCCCGCCGCATCCGTGCCGCCAAGGCATCGGGGAACTGCCTGAATAAATACAGATGGTACTGAGTCTGCGCCGTGCCGATCATCACTCCCAACGCCATCAAGCCGGAGCTGTAGTAAAACGTGTCCCACGTATAGCTCTCCGATGCGATCAGCTGATACCCCAGCCCTACGACTCCAACGACCAGAGAAAACATCCCCACAAGTCCCGATGGCATCAAGATGTATGCTTTCACATATTCACGCGCCTGCTGCGCAACTTCTTCAGGATGCTGAATCGCAATAAGTTTTGGCACCGGCGCGTATCCTCCTTACAGACAGAATAAATATTTCGACAGGGCATTACCACGATCTATGCGAAAACTGCAAGACACTCCATCAAAAGCAGCATATAATTTAGGAGATTTTCCCCGACTATTCTTTTGAGTTTCTTTCACCTACCCACAATGTCTGTGTGCCATATGTGGATATCCATGTGGATGAGCCACGCCTGTCCTGTCAGCATGCGACATCGAGCGCAATGCCCTATATTAGGCAGCAGTTCCTGGTATTTCTTCGAAGCGTATGGTGTGATGTGTGTATGCTGCACCATGGCTACAACCCATAGCCGACCCATCTGAAGAGCGGTTGGAGATCAAGATGTTTCGCGACATGATCGGCCCAACGGTCGAGTTCACCCTCAAGCCGCCTGGATACGGACTCTGACGCATCGAGGTCCAGCGCCTCCCAACCTTTACGCCGACGAATGCGATTCAACCAGGCACGCCGAAAGTCAGGCTGATCGAACACACCATGGATATAGGTGCCCCACACAAGGCCAGTGTCGTTCACCGCACCATCAAGAGACTCTGTTAAAGGCCCATCGGTTGGATCTGACAAATTCTGTGAGCGAAAGACCTGGAAACATGGACCGTCCTTCCCGCGATGCGTGACACCCATATGAATGTAGTAGCCTTGGATAGGGCTATTCACTCCTTCGAGGATATGGAGCGACTGCGCCTCGACCAGACTCGTCGTTTTAACCGGCATCATGACCGTCGATACGTCGAGCAGCCCAAACCCATCGACCGCGCCTCCCGATTCCACCGCCTCCGGATCGGAAAATCTGCGCCCCAGCATTTGAAATCCTCCGCAGATCCCGATCAATTCTCCACCGGAGTCCGCATGCCTGTGCAAGACCTCCTGAAATCCGGCTTGCCGGAGGGCGCATAGATCCTCCAGCGTATTCTTGCTGCCCGGAATAATGACGACATCCGCGCCGGTAAGATCCTGGGGACGTTCGACGTAGCGCAGGCGGACATCCTGCTCCATTGCCACATGTTTGAAGTCTGTGAAGTTGCTCATCCGATGCAACAGCACAACGGCGATATTGATATGCGTGGAATCGAACGGCATCTGATGCGCGCGGTCCACCGCCACACTGTCTTCCTGATCGATTGCAAGATCATGTAACATGGGCACGACACCCAGCACCGGAAGCCCTGTTCGTGACTGGAGAAATCGTACGCCGTCATCGAACAGTGTTCGGTCGCCTCGGAACTTATTGACGATGACACCGATCACTCGCGCGCGCTCTTCCACAGCGATCAAATCCAGTGTGCCGATGATCTGTGCAAATACGCCGCCGCGATCGATGTCTGCGACCAGCACAACACGGGCATCCGCATGTTCGACCATCGCCCAATTGGCGACATCACGATCCCGCAGATTCATTTCAGCGGCGCTTCCCGCCCCTTCGATGACGATCACTTCAAAGTCTTCCGCGAGCCGTTCATAACTGTCCTTTACGCGTTCCACCAACTCGGCTGTATGTGTCCAATAGTCCCGCGCGTCCGATTTTCCCCACACCGTTCCCTGTATGACGATTTGCGCGCGCCGATCCGATTCAGGCTTGAGCAGAATCGGATTCATATCCGTGTGTGGATCGAGGCGGCAGGCCTGCGCCTGCAACGCCTGCGCGCGGCCGATTTCCTTGCTGTCCCTGGTAACACAGGAATTATTCGACATGTTCTGGGCCTTGAAAGGCGCGACCCGCATCCCGGCACGCACGATGAGCCGGCACAACCCAGCGGCTATCACGCTCTTGCCTACGTCCGACCCTGTTCCAAGCACGGCGAGCGCTCGCGCCTTCATCGATGCCTCTCCTGCCACTTCTTCGCCTTGGCTAACCCGCGTGTCACACAGGCCGCAGCCACCCGTCCAATCAAGGCGCCGATAACCGTATGGGTTCCGCTATACAGATGCCAAGGGCCATGCCCACGAGTATGGCATGCCATCACGACGGCGTCGGTCCCTGTGCCTGTTGCGTCACGATGTTCGTGACAACTGGGTACCGCATGGTCTCGAAGCGCGCCGGTCTTAGCCTCCGTCGCGACTTGCACCGCGCCGACCAAGGCCGCATTCGATAAACTCGCATTGGTCACGAGAATAAGATTGATCGTGCCGGGTCTCTGAGTGTCTTTAAGAAGCACCGATGCGGCAGGCCATTCCCCTGCCCGAACCGCGTTGGTGACCCCAACCGTGGCAAAACACTCCACCCATAGATTTCCAGATGACGCGCGGGCGGTGACCAGTTTCGTCATAGGTACAGCCGTCATCAGGCCGACCGTATCGGTGCCGAGTCCCAGCGCGGAAGCCAGTGTTCGTAAATATCGTGAGGGACTGCCCCATACCGGCGCCGGGCCAGGACTATTTGAGGCCGGAGCCGATTCTACATGATGATTTAAGACATGCGTCGCAGTCGTGAGTCCGCCTCCTTGTGGAGCGGATGACAGCACGCGCCGACGGCCATAGAAATCGACGATCAGCGTATGCTCCTTGATCCAAAACCGAGTCTGGACTGACGATCGCACTCTCATCGTCATGCTGGCCCCTGCCGTAATGCGTCCGCCACGGTTCGTAATAGCCGGTCGTTGTCCCGTCGAGATCGCACGGCCACCCGTATCGATCGTGGACTGGCGCCAGGCATATCGGAACAGTCCCGTATCAACAATCCATCCCGCCTGAGACGCGCAGCCATGGTGGCCGCATGCCACTTGCGCGGCAGCTCCATAAAAATGTAATTCGCATATGCCGGCAGCACCGTACAGCCCGGCAGGACCGCGAGTCCTGCCGCAAACCGCGCCCGTTCTTTCTTAATGAACTGCAGGCTCCTCCGGGCATGCGCCTGGTCCTGTAACGCTGCGAGCGCAGCCACCTGCCCCATCGCAGACACCGACCATGGCGGCACGTGCCGACGCAGTAGTTCTACCACCGGTGCATCCGCAACCGCGTACCCGACCCGTAGACCAGGCAATGCATAAAACTTGGTCAGACTCCGCAAGACGACTATCCGCGAGAATCGGCCCTGGCGAGGAAGCAGCGATCGCTCAGGACAATAGTCGGCAAAGGATTCATCGACTATCAGCCACATCCCTCGTCTCTCCGCTGCCTGAGCCAATTCCATCATGTCGGTAGCATCATAGACTTGCCCCGTTGGGCTGTTGGGATTGCACAGCAGGATTCCATCATAGGAATGGGACTTCGTGGCGCGCGCACGCAATAGCCTGAGCAGCCGATCGATCGGCAGCGCATACTGTTCGCCCTGCTCGGCAGAGACTCCCGTGACGCGTCTTCCGACGCGCGCCATCGTCGCGGCATATTCGGCAAACGCCGGTTGCACCAGCAGCAGATGGTGAAGATTCAGCGCATAGGGCAGCGCGTGGATCAATTCCATCGAACCGTTTCCCACGACCAGCTGCTCGACATCGCACTGCCACAGTCGGGCCAAGGCCTGGCGCAGTTCCCAACATTCAGGATCGGGATAATGGCGCAACAAATGACGGGCCTTTGAGACCGCCTTCCAGACAAGCGGAGAGGGACCCAGCGGGTTGATGCTGGCGCTGAAATCGAGCAGGTCCCTCACATCGCAGGACAATTCACGCGACGCGGCGTAGACATTGCCTCCATGCGGCGGCCTGCTCACGCGAACCATAGGCACCCCGCCGCAATCAGCACTCCCAGGAGAGAGGTCAGCGCCATGATCCTCATCGCAATGGCGGCATCCTCCACAGCCACAGCCCTCAACCCCTCTCCCATGAACGGTCTCTCGTGAGGGACCCCGTCATAGTCGTTCCGTCCTCCCAGTCGGACACCAAGCACACCGGCCATGGCTGCTTCCGGCCTTCCGCTGTTCGGGCTGGGATGTTTGCCGCCATCGCATAGCAAGACACGCCACCCCTGTCTCATCCGATCAACCTTTCCAGTAAGTAGGCCTGCCGAAAGAATGAGGAGCAGCGCCGTCAGGCGAGCCGGAATCCAATTCGCCACATCGTCAAGTCTGGCTGAGGCCCAACCGAAATCGATGTATCGCGCATCCTGATGGCCGACCATCGAATCCAGAGTGTTGATGGCCTTATAGGCAAGCGCGAGCGGCGCACCACCGACGGCAAGATAGAACAGCGGAGCAATAATACCGTCGGAGGCGCTCTCCGCGATGGTTTCAATAGTTGCACGCGTGACATCCGACTCAGAGAGCTGTTCGGTGTCACGTCCTACAATCATCGCCACGGCCAGCCGAGCGCCGTGAAGATGGCCCTGCTGAAGTTGTGTGCGCACGGCCTGGGCATGGTCCCATAAATCACGTCCGGCAAGCGTCGTCGACGCGAGAAGAATGGACACAGCCGTGCCGAACCAATCAGACAGGCTACCGGCTACCTCAATCATCGCCAATCCTATGGCATACATACACACCGGTAGTCCCACGGCCAGACAGAACCCCGCCGCGCGAAGCCCCCCCGGTCCACGACATATCTTCCTGACATGCTCGTCACACCAGGCGATACTACGCCCCATTACACGCACGGGATGCGGCAACCAACGGGGATCCCCGATCACAGTATCAACGCCAGCCGCGAGCAGCAATTCACTTCCCGTCATGGGAATAACAGTAGTGCCGGGATGAGCAGCAGGAACAGGATTTCGATCACCTCGTTCATCGCACCGAGCGTATCACCCGTAATCCCGCCGAACCACGAGCGGAACCCAGCCCACAACAGACACACCACCAGCGATCCGGCCAGCAGAATCACCATTATGCCCAACAGTCCGAACCCCCATCCCAGCCCTGCGGCGAGAATCCCCGTTGCGACCATGACATGGTGCCAGGACAGATGCGTCAAGAACGACGCCGCCAGCCCTCCTTCGGCCCTTGCGTAGGGAGAAGCCCAGGCCACGGTCACCATCGCCCACCGCCCGATGGCCGGCATACAGAGGAGCACAGGAACTCGCATCGCCTGAGGCAGTGCCATGAGTCCCGCATAACGCAGCAGCAATGAGAGAAAGAGGCCCGTGGCGCCGATGGCGCCGATACGCGGATCGCGCATGATGGGTAGCCGCTCAGCCGGAGTCTTCCCCCCTGCCAAACCATCCAATGTGTCGGCCAATCCATCCTGGTGTAATCCGCGTGTAAGCACCACCACCAGGACAATCAGCAGGGCATTCCCCACCGCCGGGATGAACACCTTCGACAACCCCATGTCCACGAGAACCAACCCACCACCGATCAGCAAGCCAACCACCGGGTACCAGGCCATGGACCTCGCCAACTCGACAGCGGTCGGTTCATGCAAGGTATGGCTCAACGGAATCCCGGTCAGTAAGTGCCAGGCAAATACGAATGGACGAACAAACGTCCCCATGGGACTTAGGCTTTCTCCGACACGCCGGCTTCACCGAACGTGGCCATCTCCGTATAGATCTTGAGCGCCGCACAGACCAGGCTTATGCCTAAACAGGCGCCGGTGCCTTCACCAAGACGCAGGTCGAGATCCAGCAACGGCTTCAGCGCGAGATGATCGAAGATCGCCGCATGTCCCCGTTCAACGGAACGATGCGATGCAATGAGATACTCCAGACAACGAGGC
>SXPO01000081.1 GCA_005793285.1 Nitrospiraceae bacterium | reverse complement strand
GCAATGAATTCTTGTAGTATGCCCATGTGTATGGTCATTGTTACGGTACTCCACGGTAAGTCTTGAGGGACAAGATGGAGCAAGGCATAGACGTCTTGTTGGAAATTGACGTGCAGGGTGCGCTTCAGATCAAGAAGAAGTTCGAGGATGGCGTCTATATTTTTATTCTTCCGCCGTCTCTGGACACGTTGCGCGCGAGGCTCCAAAGTCGTGCGTCAGACTCACAGGAAGAAATCGTTCGCCGGCTGCATCGGGTCAAAGAAGAAGTCTGGAGCTTTCGCGAGTACTACTATATCGTCCGTAATGACGACCTTGCGCAGTCGTTCCGCGAGTTACAAAGTATCTTTCTTGCGGAGCGGCTCAAGACCAAACGACTCGACATGAACTGGTTTGAACAGAACTTTATTATCGAGAGAGATCCCCAACAGAGCAATCGGGCCACATAACCATCTCATAGCAGGAGCGCACATCATGATTGATATGCTGAGTCTACTCCCACAGTACACACCGAACGAATTCGATTCCCGCCACCGGCTGGTGATCGTTGCTTCGCAACGGGCCAAACACTTGGCCCAGGGGGCAAAACCGACCGGCCCCTCTCGCTTTACCAAAGAAACGACCGGCGCGCTGGACGAAGTGCTGCGCGGCAAGGTTTCGTATCTGACCGGGAAAGAGGCTCGCGATGCGATGAAGGAGGCGAAGCGCGGGAAAGAAGGCGAAACTGAGCGTATGGCGATGATGACGGGAGAGGATGCGAAGGAGATCAAGAAAGAGCTCAGTGTGTATGTGGACGATACGGTCACGCCGCAAGTGGCTCCGGCCGAAGAATAGATCGGGAGGAACCATTGAATCTGGATGGAGCGCCGGCAATATTGCGGGGCAGACGCCTCGTGCTGGGCGTCACCGGGAGCATCGCCGCCTATAAGGCGGTGAGCTTGCTGCGGACGTTGAAGTGTCGGGGCGCAGCTGTTTCCGTAGTGATGACGAATAGCGCAACTAAATTCGTAGCGCCGCTGACATTCGAAGTGCTTTCCGGTGAGCGAGTCACGACGGATCTTTTCGAGGCTCGCGAAGAAATGCGGCATCTGACAGTCCCTGAAGGCGCCCATGCCGTCATTATTGCGCCGGCGACGGCGAATTTTCTGGCCAAGGCGGCCATTGGATTGGCGGATGATGTCCTATCGACGATGCTGCTCACGGCCCAATGTCCACTGATCATTGCTCCGGCTATGGATGGTGGCATGTGGGAACATCCTACCGTGGTTGAGCATGTACGGATGCTTCGGGCGCGCGGTGTCGTCGTGCTTGATCCTGAAGAGGGGCTGCTGGCGTCGGGACAGATAGCGCAAGGGAGGCTGGCTACTGAACCGAGAATTGTCGAGGCGGTGCAAGCTCTGCTGATTCCGCAGGCCGATTGGTTGGGGCAGCGGGTGCTGGTGTCGGCGGGACCTACTCAGGAGGCGATTGATCCTGTTCGGTTCATCTCCAATCGTTCGTCGGGCAAGATGGGTTACGCGATTGCGGAAGCGGCTCGTGACCGGGGGGCGGAAGTCGTGCTGGTCACCGGGCCCACTGCTCTTGTGCCACCGGCCGGTGTTGAAGTCCTGTCGGTTACATCGGCACAAGAAATGGCCGACAGCCTCTGTCGTCATTTTGCCTGGGCGACGGTGGTGGTGATGGCAGCCGCCGTCGCGGACTTTCGGCCACGGGAGCAAGCAGCTCAGAAAATGAAGAAACAAGGCCGCACGTCGTTGACGCTCGACCTTGAGGCGGCGCCCGATATTCTTGCGATGCTGTCTGCGCAACGGACCACTCAAGTTCTCGTAGGGTTTGCTGCAGAGACTGAGGATGTGCTTGCGCATGCCATGGCGAAACTCACCGGAAAAGGGCTCGACGCGATCGTTGCAAACGATATCACGAAAGAAGGCGCCGGCTTTGGCAGCGACGATAACGCCGCTGTCGTTCTTGCGCGTGGCGGCAGGCGGAAAGAATTCGGGTTAATGTCCAAACGCCGGCTGGCGGACCAAATCCTGACGGAAGTGCGGAATCTACCCCAACCTGCTCGAACAGTGGCTGGGCTTGATCCGGGAGCGCCGGCGCGATCAAACTACCTCGGCGAATAACAATTCATAACTTCCCAGATAGTTCAATGGTTTGACCATCCCAGGTGGGGCTGCTAGAATATCTCCCTTGTTCGACACAGAAGCGTCAGGTCTGCTTTGATCAGGAGGCGGTTCGTACGTCCTATGCTGCGTGTACTCGTCCTGCACGGTCCCAACCTCAATTTGCTGGGGAGTCGTGAAGAGTCTGTGTATGGGAGCACTACGCTTGCTGCCATCAATGCGTCGCTGTCGAAGCTTGGCAGTGAACTGGGAGTGGAACTGGAGATCCGCCAGTCGAATCATGAGGGCGAGCTGGTGACGTGGATTCAGGACGCTCGCAGCAACTATCACGGGATCATCATCAATCCTGCGGCCTACACGCATACCAGCATTGCGGTGAGGGATGCACTCTTGGCTGTCGAGCTGCCCGCAATCGAAGTGCATCTGTCCAACATCCATCGGCGGGAAGAGTTTCGCAGGCATTCCTATGTTTCGGGGGTGACGCTGGGCCAGATTTCAGGATTTGGCCCGACCGGCTATCTCTTGGCGCTACGAGGGCTGCATGAACATCTGGTCTCGCATGGATCCAAGCCCGTCTCAGGGGTTGGATTGAGCCGTGAGGCCGAGACGCGCAGCCATTGACCCATGGGCTATGGTTCATTGTTCTGATTGAAGGGAGTACGGAGTGATTTCGACCGTTGACTTTCGAAATGGGGTTCGTCTCATGGTGGAAGGCGAACCGTTCTATATCGTGGAGTTTCAGCATGTGAAGCCGGGAAAGGGCGGCGCGTTCGTGCGGACCAAGCTGAAAAGTTACCTGTCGGGGAATGTGCTGGATCGAACCTTTCGGTCCGGGGAGCGTTTTGAAGAACCAGACTTGGAAGAACGTGATATGCAGTTTCTCTACGCCACCGGCGAGTTGTTTACGTTCATGGACACGGAATCCTATGAACAGCTCTCATTCGAGAAGGACACGCTCGGAGACAATGCGGATCTCTTAAAAGAAAACATGGTCGTCAAGATTCTGGTTTATGAACACCGGCCGATTGATGTCGAGCTGCCCAATTTTATCGAGCTGAAGGTCGTCGATGCGGATCCTGGCGTTCGAGGCGATACCGCATCCGGCGGCACCAAACCCGCGGTTGTCGAAACCGGGGCGACCATCAAAGTTCCTCTGTATTTGGAAGTCGGCACTGTGATCAAGATCGATACTCGTACCAGGTCGTATGTGGAGCGGGTCCGGTGAGCGCGCGCCGACGGTCCACGCCGAAGAAGAAACCGAGACCGCTCATCATGCCGTCCATGCCGAGTGGGCCTGGGCAGGAGGCATTGCTTACGAGTGGCCAAACCAAGCAGATCCAAGATCTCATTGATTTGCTTCGCCGGAACAACTTGACCGAGTTGGAATTAGAACGGCAAGGGGTGCGTATTCGAGTCCGCCATGAGATCGGCATCAAGTCCGTCACGGCTTCGGTGCATGAAGCCGCCCTCAATATTCATCAGCCAAGCGCCCATTCCACAAAGCCTTCTGGTCCTTCGGCCGACAATACGACTGGCATGGTGACGATTACCTCTCCCATCGTTGGGACATTCTATCGATCGCCGTCGCCGGATGCCGATCCCTATGTTGAAGAGGGCGACATGGTCAAAAAAGGCCAAGTGTTGTGTATCGTCGAAGCCATGAAACTGATGAATGAAATCGAGTCTGAAACGGACGGCCGCATCGTGAAGATTCTGGCCGAAAGCACCAAACCGGTTGAGTATGGGCACGCACTCTTCTTGGTAGATCCAAACCCCGTTCACTAGACGGTCCTCGCCGACCTATCGGAGCTACGACGTGTTTAAGAAAGTTCTTGTCGCCAACCGCGGAGAGATTGCGCTGCGAGTCATCCGAGCCTGCAAGGAACTCGGAATCAAGACCGTTGCCATCCATTCAGAGGCCGATGCTGCCAGTCTGCATGTGCGCGCTGCCGATGAGAAGGTGTGCGTGGGGCCGCCGGAAGCGGCATTGAGCTACCGCAATATTCCAAATGTTCTGAGCGCGGCGGAGATTACCGGCGTGGATGCCATCCATCCCGGCTATGGTTTCTTGTCTGAGAACGCCCACTTTGCTGAAGTCTGCGAATCCATCGGTATCAAATTCATCGGCCCGACCTCTGAAAACATTGCCATGATGGGGGACAAAGCCAAGGCCCGTGAGGTTGTGTCCAAGCGGGGGCTGCCCGTGACACCCGGCAGTCTTGGTGAGTTGCGGAGCGAAGGTGATGCGATGCAAGCCGCGCAGAAAATCGGCTTTCCCGTCATCATCAAAGCGACGGCCGGAGGCGGAGGCCGCGGCATGCGCGTCGTGAACAAGGCCGAAGATTTGGGCCGGGCGTTTCAGGCCGCCCAGGCCGAGGCGAAGTCTACCTTTGGCAACGAAAACGTCTATCTCGAACGGTATTTTTTGGAGCCGCGCCATATTGAAGTCCAAGTCATGGCCGACCACCGTGGTCATGTCATTCATCTGGGTGAACGCGACTGCTCGATTCAACGGCGGCATCAAAAGCTGGTTGAAGAAACTCCGTCTCCGGCCATCGATGAGAAGCTTCGCCGGGAGATTGGACGGGTCGCCGTAGAAGCCGTCAAAGCTGTGCATTATCGAAATGTCGGCACCGTCGAATTCCTGCTTGATAAAGAGCGGAACTTCTTCTTTATGGAGGTGAACACCCGGATACAGGTCGAGCATCCCATCACCGAAATGGTAACCGGCATTGATTTGATTAAGGAACAGATTTGTCTGGCAGCCGGTCATCCACTGTCGATCCGGCAGCAGGACGTCGTGCTCAACGGGCATAGCATGGAATGCCGGATCAACGCGGAGGACCCTGAAAAGTTTACCCCGTCGCCCGGGCAGATTACCAAGTACAGCGCGCCTGGAGGGTTCGGCGTTCGAGTCGATTCCACTATGGAGTCGGGCGCAACAGTCGTGCCGTATTATGACTCAATGATCGCAAAATTGATCACACATGGGCGAGACCGCCAAGAAGCTATGGCTCGGATGAGGCGCGCGCTCGATGAATTCGTGATTGAAGGGATCAAGACCACCATTCCTCTCCATCGCAGGATCTTTAACGATCCTGATTTCCAAAAAGGCCATATTTCCACCGCCTTCTTGGAGCAGCTACTCGCCAGATAGTTCCGGAGGG
>SXPO01000080.1 GCA_005793285.1 Nitrospiraceae bacterium | reverse complement strand
CTAAGCGGATGGATAATAACGGTCGTGTCCTTTCGGGCTTCCACCACTTCATCGAGATAGACGATCGCGCCCTGTTTCACGCCGACCGTCAAGGGTCCGTCCATCCAAACCGTGTCCTGCCCTTTGAGCAAATACCGGCCGACGAGATCGGACGCCGTCAAATCTTCATGACAGGCAACGGTAATCAGGGGCCGCCCCAGCTTGTAGGCCATATGCTGGACAAACCGCGTTTTGCCGCAGCCGGTAGGCCCCTTGAGCATCACCGCCATCTTACTGCGCGCGGCGATTGTGAAGAGTCCCACTTCTCCGCCGACCTCGGCGTAAAACGGCTCCCGCTCGATCCGAGATCGTCCGATGTCGACTTCGCGCCCTGCTTGCATTGGGTGGTCCCTTCGGTCTGTCTGGTCTGTCTGGCTCATTCGGCACGGCCAACATAAACGGAACCCAGCAGGAAGATCAAGCGAAAGGCTGCGATACGCGCCGGTTCTCTCCTTTACACCGCACTCACCCCATCCAGAGCTTCACGCACCTTTTTCGTGAGCGCGATCATCGTGAAGGGTGATCGGGGACGTCAACCAGCAACAGATGAATCGGCCCCAGATGCCTGGCGCCGGCTGAACGAAAGCAATTGCCCCGTCAGACCCAGCCCCTCCTTGGCTCGCGCTCGACGTCGTCCAAAACCCGTGTCACCGCATATTGTGCGGCCAGACGCCGTTCGGCTTTGCGACGATCCGTGATGTCCCGAATAAAAGCACTGAATATAGAGGACTCGCCGACGCGCACCGTGGATACCGCCAGTTCGACTGGAAACGCATGGCCGTCCATATCGGTGAAATCCCGACATCGGCTGTGATGCTGCGGGGAGACTCATCGCTCACCATCCATCATGATCCAACAGTCGATCACTGCCTGAGGACGATACGCCCGTTTGGCTTCGCGCAAACCTGGGAGACCGGCATCATCCATGGCATTGATCGACCGCGCACCGCCGCCGACTGCGCTGCGGGCTGTTTCGCGGAACAGCCATTGGGCCAAGCCGGGCATGGACCGGTCTGCAACTTCCAGCAGCACACACCATGTCTGCGGAGTCAACCAATACCCGAACGTATAGGCCATCACCCTCTCCTGGGCAATGACCACCGTGCCGGCAAGCCCGAGCTGCTCATGCTCCGCCAGTACACGATTATGCGCCATCTTCGCATCTTCAAGAAGAAACGCCCCCATCGCATCGAGAGCCCCGGCTTGCTTCTGGGCCGCCCACCGTTCATACAACGCCAGACAGTCGGCTCGATGCCGCGCGCAATACGGCTCCGTGACGAGAACCTGCTCACGTTCGACACGATTACACAACGCCCGCTGCGCTTTGTAGTGATCACCGGTCAATACTGCCAAGGCCTCGGCCCTATAGAGATAATCCCCGTCCTTCCGCCGGCACAAGAAGCCTCGCTGTTCCAATAACCGCCGCTGCGGTTCCATGACGTTTTCGATCCGGCTCACCGGCGACGGTCCGTTCCAACAACGCATCAATGCAAAGGCTTCACGCACAGTTTCATCGATCGGCCTCGATCCCAAGGGAGGCAGCGGCATGAACCATCCGTCCGGAGACTGCGCGAACAAAAAGAAGGTCTCACCGGCTTCCATCCACCAATGGGGAAGCAACGGCGTCCAGATGGCATGATAGGGAACCGCGTAGGCTGCCAACGCATCGGGGCCGAGGACCTGCGCCCGTTCCAATGCCTGGGCGAAACGCGGCGCGTCCGCCGCAGTCAGCGCATGGAGGCGCGGATCGATACGCAAGCGTGACAAGCTGGCCGTCAGATGGGGAAGAGCCTTCACGATGACGACATCATCCTGAAAACGTCCGATCAGCCTGGGATTGGCGGTAATTGTTTCGGTCATCGTCTCCGCCGTCAGTTGATCGGCGACGCGGTCCGCATACGAGACAATCTCAGCAGGAACAGCTTCAGGCATGAAGGGACACTTGGTATCCCAACCGAGCACCACCTCCTCATGGGCCGCATCCCACATGAGGGCCAACGGATAGAGCCGGCAATCCAATGGGCGTGCCTCATAGATACCGCATCGGCCGGATACGGCATCGAACGCCGGGCAGAGATATCCCTCTCCCAGAGGGTTCTCGACCAAATTGATCTGTGAGCCGGACCGATCAGGAAAAGACCCAAGAGGCAAGCCATGCGCCACCGCCGCCTGTATTTCCTGCTCGGCAAAATAGGGACGCAGAAAGCTGTCGGCTTCCGGGAACCGGCAACAGACCTCACACTGAAAACAGACGGAGCTGGGCACCAATTGCGGTAGCGCCTTCGGAAATGTTCCAGGCTGTTCGGACTCCATCGGAAGTAAATCCATCGGATTTTTCATCATACGATGCATGTCGAAGCATGGCAAGCACAGCAGCGATCGCCTCACTGGAACTTTTTAACCCTATCCTCGATCGAAAGCTGAACCAGCCCGCGCCCCTTGTCGAACCCTAACCCGCGTGTTAGCATTCGTCCGCTCGGACCGCTCTGGGAGCCGCAGTCCGGCTGGCTACAGAATCGCGCAAAGGACCCTCTCATTGGCACATCCTGAATCTTGTTACCCTTCGCTTCAGACTGAGACGGCACTCAGCCGCTGCGCGGCTATCCGCACGCAATTGCGGGCCGCGAATTTATTTGCAGACCCATCGGTTCCCTCGACCATCAAGCCCTCTCCGAATGGCAGCGTTCCCGCCGTCCAAGCAGAAACATCCTGGCGCATCAGCCCCTGCCCGCTGCTGCTGTCCCGTGACCAGCTGGCATTCTTCACCGCACTGGGACCGCAACTGCTGTCGTTCTACCGTGCGCTAAACCGCCTCTACGCCGAGAGTGTCAAGGGCACCCTGCCGGCCTGGGTCGCGCAGTACTTGGATCAAGGCAAGCCGAACGCACTCGTGACCTACAGCCGCATGAAACGGTTGAGAGATTCGCTGCCGGCTGTCATCCGGCCAGATGTGATTCCCACCCAGGACGGCATGGTCATCACTGAACTCGATTCGGTGCCCGGCGGCATCGGCCTCACGGCGGCGATGAGCCATTTCTATGCCGATCTTGCGCTTCAGCACTCAGCACTCAGCACTGGGTCTCGTCACGAACTTGTCGGAGGCCGGGAAGGCATGGTGCGCGGCTTCGCCTCGATGTTGCAGTCAGCCCAAGCTCAACAGGCGGGATGCCTGGCCATCCTCGTGTCTGAAGAAGCCAAAGACTACCGGCCAGAAATGACCTGGCTGGCCGCGCGACTTCGTGAACAAGGCCTGTCTGCCTGGTGCGTCGAGCCGCGCGACATCCGATTTACGGAAGAGGGGCTTTTCCTCAAGACAGACAGCGGCGAACAAGCCGTCGGCTTGATCTACCGTTTTTTCGAGCTCTTCGACCTGCCGAATATTCCAAAATCCGAACTCGTCCAGTATGCAGCCAAGAAGACCTTGGTGGCGGTGACGCCACCCTACAAGCCGGCGCTGGAGGAAAAGTCCGCGTTTGCTCTGCTGCACCATCCTATTCTGCGGCCCTATTGGAAGAAGGAACTCGGCGAGGACTGTTTTCTTCACCTCACCGCAATCATGCCGAGGACGTGGATACTCGACCCGGCAACTCTTCCACCCACAGCCACGATACCAGGCCTGAGCCTGGGCGAACGCGCGGTTTCGAATTGGACCGACCTGGCAACGGCCACCCAAAAGGAACGGCACTTCGTCGTCAAACCGTCGGGATTCTCTGAACTCGCGTGGGGCAGTCGAGGCGTCTCAATCGGACATGACCTATCACAGGCAGAATGGGCCGGCGCGCTCCAAAAAGCGCTTGCATCTTTCCGAACCACACCATACATCTTGCAGGAGTTTCACAAAGGCCGGCTGTTTAACATGGAGTACATGGACGAGCACGGGCAATCGATGGTCCACATGGCCGGACGGGCGCGCCTCTCACCCTACTATTTTGTCACTGGCGAAAAGGTGGAACTGGCTGGTATCCTGGCCACGGTCTGCCCGGCTGACAAGAAGGTCATCCATGGCATGCAAGACGCCATCATGGCGCCTTGTGCCGTTGCAACAGACAATGCTCAATAATAGACGTTGAATGTTCCATGCCAATGCCAAACAGTAACGGTCCGATATCCCCTTCAACCTTAAATCTTGAATCTTGAACCTTGCCATGCCTATCACGCTCTACCATGTCGACTGGTGCCCCGACTGCGAGGTCGTCCGTCAAAAACTGGCAGACCTGGAGCTGCCCTATGAGGACATCGTCGTCCCCGATAGCAGGTCGATGCGCAAGCAAGTCCACCAGGTATCCGGCCAATACTATGTCCCGGTCCTCACGGACGGTGATCTTGTTCTGACGGAGACCGCTGACATTGTGGCCTATCTGGACGAACGGCACAGAACCGGCGGCACAGGAGCCGCAGAGCCGTTTCCGTCTCAAGCCCGCGCGACACCAGATCAGCCGAGTGACGATGACGACCATCCCTCCTGCCGGATCAACTGAGAGCGCTCAATGGAAGACTGGAAACAAGTTCTCGCGAAAAGCATTGTGAAGCCGAAGGATCTGGCCGAACGGTTCGGGCTCGACGCCGAAGAACTCGAAGCCATCGTCGGGCCCTATCCCATGCGGATCACCCCAACCGTCCTGGGCACGATCAAAGCCAAAGGCGATGCGATCTGGAAACAGGTCGTCCCTGAAATGGCCGAACTGTCTGACATCGACGCGGAGGACGATCCGCTCGAAGAAGACCTCATGAGTCCGGTCCCGCATCTGGTGCACCGCTACCCGGACCGAGTGTTGCTCATGGTCACGAATCAATGTCCCATCTACTGCCGCTTCTGCACAAGAAAACGGTTGGTCGGGAAGCCGGGCTTCCTCAAGAAGGGCGAGCTGGACCAGGCCATTGCCTACCTTCGCGAGCACACAGAAGTGCGGGACGTGATTTTGTCGGGCGGCGACCCCCTGCTCCTCCCCGACTATCTGATTGAACGAATCTTCAAAGCCCTTCGGACCATTCCACACTTGGAACTGATCCGCATCGGATCGAGGGTCCCCGGCACCCTGCCCCAACGAATCACCCCGAAGCTCTGCGAGATCGTCAAACGCTACCATCCGATCTACATGAACCTGCATTTCAACCATCCCGACGAACTCACACCGGAAGTAAAAGCCGCCTGCGGCCTGTTGGCCGACGCCGGAGTTCCGTTGGGAGCGCAAACCGTTCTGCTCAAAGGCGTGAACGACGATCCCGACATCATGAAGCAGCTGATGCATCAACTGCTGCTCGCGCGGGTCAAGCCCTACTATCTCTATCAAGCGGACTTGACCAAGGGCACGAATCATTTCCGCACCACAGTTGAAACTGGTTTGAATATCATCAAAGCGCTCCAAGGCCACACCAGCGGCATGGCGGTCCCGCATTTCGTGATCGATGCGCCGGGCGGCGGCGGCAAGATCCCTCTGCTGCCGGACGACTATCTTGTACATATGGACGAAGATGGGGCCGTCTTGCGGAATTACGAGAATAAGACCTTCCATTACCCACAGCCACGGACCGACGGCAGGCGCGAACTTCCGATGGTCGGTGCGCGAGCATCCCGCGAGAGCCCAGCCGAAACCTTTGCGTCCTGCGGCGACAGCTATCCGGACCGGGACGGCTATGCGTCCTGGGGCAATAGCTGCGGCGGAGATGCGGACGACCTGTGAGCACACCATCGCCCCATGCCGGCATTCTCCCCTATCAAGACATCACCAGGCTGATTAGCAGCCGCGTCATCGATGCGTCGCTCACAATCGAGGACCGGCAGATTCAGCCGGCCAGTCTCGATCTCCGCTTGGGGCGCAAAGCCTACCGTCTGATCAGCAGTTTTTTACCCGAACTGTCCGCCATCTCCTCTCGCCTCGATGTGCTCGACTTTTACCAGTCTGACCTGGTGATGTACGAGATGGACCTGACCGACGGCGCGATCCTGGAAAAAGGCCACGTCTACCTTGTCCCGCTGCTGGAAAACTTGAAACTGCCGAAGACCATCCGCGCGCGGGCCAATCCCAAGAGCACAACCGGCCGGCTGGACGTGGTCACCCGCGTGGTGACGGATCTCAATACGGGGTTCGATGAAATCCGCGCCGGTTATCACGGCCCGCTCTTCCTGGAAATCGTCCCGCGCTCATTCGCCATCAAAGTCTGCACCGGACAGTCGCTCAACCAAATCCGATTCGTACGCGGCAATGCCGCCGTCCCCGACCGTGACCTGCTCGCGCTGCATCGGACGACGCCGCTGCTGCACCACAACGATCCGTCCCGAAAGGCCGTGGGGAACCGTGACTTTCGGGCTGAGCAGGGCCTCTTCCTCCGCATCGATGTCAAAGGAGACGAGCAAAACGGCTCCCGCATCATCGGCTATCGCGCAAAGAAAAACAGCCATGTAATCGATCTCAGCAAGGTCGGCCATTACGCAGCGGCGGACTTCTGGGAACCGCTCTATCGTCATCGGCACGACAGCCTGTTGCTGGAGCCGGAAGAGTTCTACATCCTTGCATCGAAAGAACGTATCCGTGTGCCAGCCGGCTACGCAGCTGAAATGGTCGCCTATGAAGCGGCCTGTGGAGAGCTGCGCACCCACTACGCCGGATTCTTCGACCCAGGCTTCGGCTATGGGTCGAAGGGGGAAATCAAAGGCACACAAGTCGTCTTGGAAGTCCGTCCCCATGATGTGCCGTTTCTGATTCACGATGGGCAGACATTTTTCAAAGTCGTGTACGATAGGATGCTCGACAAACCGAGCCAGCTCTATGGAGTGGGCCTTGGCTCGTCCTATCAGCAGCAGGCCCTCACCCTTAGCAAACATTTCAAGGCATAGCGTATGACCCCTTCCGACCTTCCACCCACACAAGATCAGACGCCGAAGCTTCCGGATCCGCCGGCCAGACCGGCGCGTGAGGAAAGCGACAGCGATCACCCGACGCAGGTCATCGGACTTATGGTCGGGACGGCGCTGATGTTCATCGGCTTTCTCAACGTATTTCTCTCCATCAGCGGAGGGTTTGAAATCAACGTCGTACCGTTTCTGATCTATTTCGGCGGTCTGACCGTATGGGCCAATGCCGCCGTTGAGACCCCGACCATCCGCTACGGGGTGATGACCGTCGCCATCTCTCTGGCATTAGCACTCTTTCAGTACGGCGAAGTATTGTTTTGGCACAAGCAGGTGGTCTTTTGGGCCACCATCGTCGTCGTCATGTACTTCATGTTCAACGAACCGAAGAAGCCTGCCGCGTGATGTCGCGATGACGATTTCCGTCATCATCCCAACGCTCAACGAAGAAACGGTCCTGGCGCAGACACTGGCACACACGGCAGCATTGGGGTTCGGCGACATCATCGTGGTAGACGGAGGCAGCAGCGATCGGACTGTCCAGCTTGCCGAAGCCTGTTGCGCACATACCCCCACGGTTCACATCATCACCGCTCCCAAAGGACGCGCGCGCCAAATGAATGCGGGGGCAAAGGCGAGCAAGGGCGACATGCTGCTCTTCTTACATGCCGACACACAGCTTCCGGACGATGCCGGGAACATCATTGAATCGGCCTTGGCCGACCCCACAGTGAAGGGAGGCCGATTCGATATCCGGTTCGACTCTCCCTCCGCCTGGGGAACCACGATCGGCTTCTTCATGAACTGGCGCTCGCGTCTCAGCAGCATCGCCACCGGCGACCAGGCCATCTTCGTCCGCCGTCATGTGTTCGAACGGCTCGGCGGCTTCTCTGATATTCCTTTGATGGAAGATATCGACTTCAGCAAGCGCCTGAAGCGGGCCGGTCGAACCGCGGCGTTGCGTGAGACTGTGACCACGTCATTCCGACGCTGGGAACAGCAGGGACCGCTGCGGACAATCCTCTTGATGTGGACACTCCGACTCCTGTACTGGATCGGCGTCAGTCCACAGCGCCTTAAACACTTCTATGCAGCAGTGAGGTAGGGAATGTCCGCCCCAAAACTCGGCGCTCAGCACTCAGCACTCAGCACTGCACTAGTGATCTTCGCCAAGGCGCCGGTCCCGGGCCAGGTGAAAACGCGCCTCTGTCCTCCGCTGACTCCGGATGAAGCGGCCACGCTCCACGGGAGCTTTGTCCTCGATACATTGGAAAGGACGAAGGCAGCAGCGGCACAGTTCAAATTGCCCTTCGACCGCTACCTCGCCTGTGCGCCGTCCTCCACGCATGTCTTTTTCAAGATCATGGAAGAGCGGCAAAGTGTGACATTAATCGATCAAACCGGCGATGACTTGGGGACGCGTATGGCACAGGCCTTCCAGAGTCTGTTCGCGCAAGGCTACAAACATGTGCTGACCGTCGGGACCGATGTACCATCGCTGCCGCTTGAACAATACAAGCAGGCCTTGACCTTACTGGACTCGCATGATCTCGTCTTGGGCCCCGCTCTTGACGGCGGATATTATCTGATCGCGCTCAACCGACCGGTCCCCGACCTCTTTACCGGCATCCCCTGGTCCACCGATCAAGTACTGAAACTGACGCAGGAGAAGGCGCGCGCGCTTGGGTTCAAGAATGCCTTGCTCGCGCCGTGGCGTGACGTCGACACCCTTGAGGATCTTCAATCTCTGGTCGAGGCCGCCACGCTCGATGCCAAGAAGCCGAAACGCGACCAGTCGTTTTCGAGCCGTACGGCAGGAGCGCTCCAGCTTATCGCCAAACGGCTGCGATCGAGAGCATAATAGACCATCACTTCCGAACCAGAGGACCGACGATGACAGATCCTGTTGCGCTCATCACCGGCGGAGCCAAAGGCATCGGACGGGGCATTGCCCTTGACCTCGCTGCTCGACAGTGGAAGATTGCGTTTTGCTATAGGACCAGCGAGGCCGAGGCGCAACAGACCGCCCGTGCCATCACCGAACGAGGAGGCCAGGCGCTTGCGGTTCGCTGCGACGTGTCGGACCCGATAGCAGCCAAGGCTCTGGTGACAGAGGTTGAACAACAATGGGGACGGATCGACACCCTCATCAACGGCGCCGGCCCCTACCACCGCATCAATCTATTTGAAGAATCCGTCGCAGGATGGAACGAGATGTTCAACGGCAATCTGCATCCGATCTTCTATCTCGCTCAAGCCGTGTCCCCCGGCATGAAATCCCGCAAGTCCGGCCGCATCATCAGTTTCAGCATGGCCAATGCAGACCAGATGATCTCCCAACCGGATGTCACCGCTCATTACATCGCCAAAGCCGGCGTCTTGATTCTGACCCGCACACTGGCGAAGCTGCTGGCGCCCTACGGCATCACCGTGAACGCGATCTCACCGGGCTTCATCGATTCCGGGAGCGCGCCGCCGGAAGAACTGGCCGGCATGACCAAACGTATTCCAGCGGGATATATCGGCACCGTCGATGAT
>SXPO01000079.1 GCA_005793285.1 Nitrospiraceae bacterium | reverse complement strand
GCCGGGCCGCTACTTCGCGCGCTGGAAGAAGGATGAATTGGCGCGGGCGCTGTGCCGCACAGGCTGGCAGATACTGTCATTGCATGTGGTCAGTAATCGGGAACGGAAGGGCCGATGGATCAACGTGATCGCACGACGAGCATGAGAAGTGGCCATCCGTTCACGGGCCAGTACTCTCCCGGCTAGATCTTCATCGCCTCGTTCACTTCATGCAGCGTTGATTTCGCCACTTCTGACGCGCGCCGGCTGCCGGCTTGCACGATGTCTTTGACGCAGGAGGGATCGCCGAGCAGCTTCGCGCGCGCGTCCCAGACCGGCGTCAGCTGTTCGACTATCCGATCGGCGACCAGTTTCTTGCAGTCGATGCAGCCGATCGCCGCGGTCCGGCAGTCCTTGTTGATCTGATCCTGGACCGGTTGCGGTGAATAGATTTTGTGAAACTCATAGACCGGGCAGATGTCGGGGTTGCCCGGATCAGTTCGGCGCACGCGCGCCGGGTCCGTGACCATGGTTTTGAGTTTCTGGCGAACCGCCGGTTCGGCGTCGGATAGATTGATTGTGTTGTGGTAGCTCTTGCTCATTTTCCGGCCGTCGGTGCCGAGCACTTTGGGAAATTTGGTCAGATGTTCCTTTGGTTCGGGGAATACGGCCGTCTTGTAGATGTCATTGAATCGACGGGCGAGTTCTCTCGTCAATTCCAGGTGAGGGAGTTGGTCTTTGCCCACCGGCACAAAGTCAGGCTTGTACAAGAGGATGTCGGAGGCCTGCAGGACCGGGTACCCGAGAAAGCCATAGGTGGTGAGATCTTTTTCTTTAATCTCTTCCTGCTTTTCTTTGTAGGTCGGGTTGCGCTCCAGCCACGAAACGGGCGTCATCATCGAGAGCAGGAGATGCAGGATCGCATGTTCCGGAATACGGGATTGGATGAAGATCGTACACCGTTCTGGGTCGATGCCTCCGGCAAGCCAATCGACCAACATCTCGTGCACGAACGTGCGTATGCGGGTCGTGTCGGCATAGTTGGTCGAGAGCGCATGCCAATCGGCGACGAAAAAGTAGCAGTCGTACTCTGCCTGTAGCGCCTTCCAGTTTTCCAGTGCGCCCAGATAGTTGCCCAAATGCATGAGCCCGCTGGGCTGCATGCCGCTTAGGACTCGTCTATGCGGCGTTGTCATTGGGATCCTCCCCCGAGGCCCAGTGCCGTCGATAGGATCGTGTTGGAAAGACCGGAGGCGAAAGTGTTGGTGATGGTATGGATCACGCGCAGCTCCTTGTCGAAGACGATGAGGCCGACCAGAATCATCATGCCGTAGGGCTCCATGCGCAGCAGTGTCATCGCCGGTTTCTCCGGAAGCAGGCATGTCAGAATGCGCCCGCCGTCGAGCGGAGGGATCGGAATCAGATTGAACAGCGCGAGGAGCACGTTGATGATGACGGAATAGAGAGCCATGGCGGCGATCGGGCGAAGGACCATGGTGGTCACAAGGCTCGATGAGGAATCGGCGTCGGCCTCTTGCTGGTGAGACAGCGTCGGTTCCACCGCCAAAAGAAGGGTCAAGAATAAAGCGCCGGCCACGGCAAGGATGAGATTCATCCCCGGTCCTGCGGCTGCCACCAACGCCATGTCGCGTCTGGGATTATGCATATTGCGGGGATCGACCGGCACGGGCTTGGCCCAGCCGATGAAAAAACCGCCGGGTAACAAGAGGCAGATCAACGGCACGATAATCGTTCCGAAGGGATCGATGTGAGCGAGGGGATTCATCGTGAGCCGGCCCTGAATCTTTGCCGTGTGGTCGCCGCATTGCTCGGCCATCCATCCGTGCGCGTATTCGTGGAGTACCATTGCGAATAGCAGCGGAAGCCCCATGTAGGAGATTGTATGGAGGATTTGCGGAAGTGAGTTCATTCAGGATCGGCCTTGGCGCCTATCGAGCCACTGAGCACTATGGGAATGCAGGCGGCTGACTGTTTCAGGATTGTGTCAGTCCACCTGGATGAATTTACCTTGTTTCACCTGCAGAAGAAAGAGCGGCCGGTGCAGCGTGCCGTCCGGTCCGAATCCGGCTGGTCCGGCGAGTGTGGGCAATGTTCGCTGGGTCATGAAAAATTCCCGCAGCGTTTCGCCGGAGGTGACGCCGCTACGGACCCCTTCGATGACCGCGTTGGCTGCATCGTATCCTTGCATCGTGAAGAGCGAGGGGGTGGTTTGGAATCGTTTGTGATAGCGCTGCACAAATTCCTGCACGGCGGCGTTGGGGCTGTCCACGAAAAATCCGTCGACGAAGGTGGCGCCTTCGACCGTTCGATCCGTGGTGCGGGCAAAGTCTTGAGCATTCCATCCGTTCGTGCCGAGCAGCGGGACGCGCATGTCATGGAATGCCAGTTGTGCGGCAATCAGCCCGATGTCGTTGGAGCGGCTGGGGATGAATATCGCATCGAATCCCGGCGTATACAGGATTCGTTTATCGTTTCGTTGGAGCGGTTTTCCTGCCGGCTTCGATGGATCGACCGGGACGGCGAGTCCATACTTCTTGAGGTCTTCGGCTTTGAGCTGCGTGATCGGTGGACCAAAGTCGGTGTCTCCTTCGTTGAAGGGGACCGCGGCAATGATTTCCCCTTCATGCTGCCGGACCTCTTGCGCGAAGAGCCGTGCCAGTTCTCGGCCGTAGACGGTATTCGGGTAGAGGATGCAGAATCGTCGATAGCCTTGCTCCTTCGTGGCGTAGGATGCAATACGTTCAGCCTGCAGGCCGTAGGTGAGCGAGGTGCTGAACAGATAGGCGCCTAGCCGGCGGATATTGGGGAGTGTGGCAGTCGGGGTGATGAGCGGCACTCTGGTCCGTTGCGCCATTTCCGCCATAACAGGGAGATTCTTCGACAGCAGGGGGCCGATCACGACGAGCGGGCGGTCTTTGGTGAGCAGCGTTGAGAGATCGTCCAGAAATCCCTCGCGATCCGCATTCTGGTCCTTCAGGATCAAGCCGATGGACGGCATATCGGTCTGTTCGCGCGCGCGCTCGATCGCAAGCTGGATGCCGTCCAGGACATCGTTGGCAAAGGCGCCCAGGCGTCCTGACAATGGGAGAACCGCGGCGATGAAATACTGATTTGTTCTGAGTCTGGTGTTCAGCAGTTGCAGCGCATCGTGGGCCTTGGGCCCATGGGGATGCATCGGAAAGGCGGCGAGGAAACGGCGGAGTTCTCCTTCCGCCAGGTGATCTTCGCCGCGCGCGATGTAGTAGTTGATGAGACGAATGGAGGCGAGGTCGCCGGGATAGGCGCGCGGGAAGGCTTCCCGTATCCGGGTCAACCCTTTTCTGTCGAGCTTCTCCGCGATCATGTCTCGAATCTGCTCGCGCGTTTCCGCCGTCTGTTCATCCGACCCGCTGCCGATTCCTTCCAATAGCGTGCGGACGGCCCGGACGAAATCCTTCTTGTGCACCAAGCAGTCCGCCGTCAGTTTCAACGCGTCGTATTTGGTGTCGGGATCCTGGGTTGCTGCGCGGACTTGGGCCGCCAGCGGCAGAGCCAAATCGACATTGCCCATGGCGGCATGGGTGCGGGCCAGCAAGAGCTTACCTGGCTCGTTCAGCTCGGATTCCGGGAATTCTTGTTGAAGCTGGTTCAAATATCTGAGGGCTCCAGGATAATCCTGCATGCCGTAGAGGGCGCCGCCGAGGAGCAAATAGGTGTCGTCCAGGTGCTCAGGCCTTGGTGTCGTGGCGAGAAACTGGCGCAGGGTCGCTGCCGCAGATTCGTAGTCGCCTGTTTCGATCTGTTGCCCCGCTTGTGCTAACACCGAGGGATTGGGAACGGGGCTCGCCGTTTTATTCGCCGCGATTGCGGGCTCCGGCACAATGAGGCAGAGGCCGAGCAGCACCGTGAGCAATACGATACCGATCAGGCGCGGCAAGACCGGCAACGTGTGGAGATGGTGTGTGTCGGGGAGCATGGTGTTTGAACGGCGGCAGAGTCTGTCCCGTACCGACTGACTAGTATCGGAAAGGGGGCAAGGTGTCAAGGAGAACCACGGCGTGTTCATTGTGTTCGCAGCGGGAGTTGGCTATAGTTTCGTTCCTCATCCTTGCGCGGGGGGTGCCGATGACGCTCAGGAAGAATACCGCTGTGTGCGCCGGTGAATGAGCGTGGCTGATTCATTGGCCTCTGTCATCGATCCGCTTATTGAACGATACTTGGCGCGGTTGCGTGTCGAGGGTGGTTTGGCAACCAATAGCCTCGAGTCGTACCGGCGCGATCTTACCAAGTTCCAGCACTACTTGGCGCAGCATCAGATTGGTATGGGCGAACCGATTGCGCCGCAGGTCGTGGTGGCGTTTCTCGCGAGGCTGAAACGGCAGCCGCTTGCGGCGTCGTCCATCGCCCGCATACTCTCGGCGCTGCGCGGGTGGTTTCGTTTCCTCGTTCGTGAACAACTTGTGAATGTGAATCCGCTGCGCGATCTCACGGCGAGGCGACGGTCTGTCCGGTTGCCGAAGACGTTGACGATGCAGGAAGTCGTCCGGTTGCTGGATGTGCCGACCGGTTCCGGCGCTGAAGATTGCCGGGACCGCGCGATGCTGGAATTACTGTATGCCTCGGGTCTCCGAGTCTCCGAGCTTGTCGGACTCGCTGTCTCGCAGATTGATTTGAATGCGAGTTGTCTGCGCGTCATGGGCAAGGGGGCTAAGGAGCGAGTCGTGCCGATGGGACAGCAGGCACGGGATCTGCTGGCCGATTATGTCGCACATGTGCGGCCGGTGCTGCTGAAAGGCCGGATGTCTCGCGCCTTGTTCGTGTCGCGTCGCGCGCGCGCGTTGACGAGGCAGGCATGTTGGAAACTGCTGCGGCGACGTGCGCAGCGCGCGGGGATTGCAAAGCCGATCTCCCCGCATATGTTGCGACATTCCTTTGCGACCCACTTGTTGGAGGGCGGAGCTGATCTGCGGGCCGTACAGACGATGCTCGGTCACGCCGATATTGCCACGACTCAGATCTATACCCATGTGGAGCGTAGCCGGCTGAAGCAGGTCCATCGGCAATACTTTCCGCGGCAGGCCGGACGGAGGCTGTCTCGCCCATGAATAGGCATGGTCAGTTATCTGGTGCGAGAACCGATTGACATGGCAGTGGGGACTTGATAACCTCCGCCGGTACTTGTGAAGAAAGTCGGGCGGATAGCTCAGTTGGGAGAGCGCTGCCCTTACAAGGCAGAGGTCACAGGTTCGATCCCTGTTCCGCCTACCAAGAATGACTTGGGGCGCGAGATCGGACCAGTGATTGAATCGTCAACGAATATATAATTTTGGACGTGATCGACGACCGCTGATGGGGTTGTGTCGTTCCGATCCTCAGTACAAACAGATTTAAGGGGCCGTCGTTCAGCCTGGTTAGGACGCCAGATTGTCAATCTGGAGGTCGCGGGTTCAAATCCCGTCGGCCCCGCCATTTTTTCCGATGTCATGCCGCAGGTGCTAATCTGCAAGAGGAAGGTTGAAGGAGGTGCGCCTCCTTCAGGGCTACGCAGAAGTGGAGTTGTCCCTCACCAGAGTATAGGAAATAACAGCCGGTGAGGCAGAGGACAAAGCCGAGCCTGGTCCCTGTGCATTCCGCATTTCGTGGTCCCACCATTGTCTTCAGTGTCTGGCACACTCCATATTTACGGTGCGGTGTATTCACCGGAAAAAGGAGAGGGTAGACTCCCATGTTTCAATCCGGTCCCATAGGACTTATCGCGTCGCTCGGGGTGATCTCGAAAATCGTGCTGTTTCTGCTCGTGTGTTTTTCGATCATTTCTTGGGGCATCATTCTCTTTAAGTGGAAGACGTTCCGTACGACTGACGAGGCAGATCGCCGGTTTATGGCGGTGCTCTCAAAGGCCAAAGATCTCGATGAAGTCGCGCGGCATGCTCAGCGGACAAGCGGGAGTCCCTGCGCGAAAATTTTCCATGGTGTGACTGAACGATTGGGCCATGTCTCTGGAGCAGGCCGGGCGTCGTATGGCGGCGACGGAGCGCCGACAATCGATCGGCATGTCGTGGAGCGGACCGGCGCGCACATTGCCCAGGGCCAAATCGCCAAACTGGAATCGTTTTTACCGTTTCTGGCGACGACTGGGAATATCAGCCCGTTTGTGGGATTGCTCGGCACGGTCATGGGGATTATCGATTCGTTCCGCGAAATCGGCACGCAAGGCACGGCCAGTATTGCCGCCGTGGCGCCCGGTGTGTCAGAGGCATTGATTGCGACGGCGGCCGGACTGTTTGCGGCGATTCCCGCCGTCATCGCCTACAACTATTTTCTCACGCGCATCCGCCGCACGGCGTTCCACATGGATGCTGTCGTGGTCGAGTTGCTTGCGTTGCTTCCGGATAAAACGAAACCGGTGGCTTCGGTTTCTCCTGTTCATGGGGGAGTGAAGGGATGATGCTCGAGAACAGGCAGCGGCGGTTTTTGGCGGAGATCAACGTCATCCCTCTCGTCGATGTTGTGCTGGTGCTGCTGGTGATCTTCATGGTAACGGCTCCGATGCTCTATCGCGGGATGGACATCAAGCTACCGACGTCCGCTTCAAATACGATCAAGCCGGAGATCCGGGCGGTGCTCGCGATCGAAAAAGATCAGCGCCTCTACCTCGATAAAGATCCGGTGAGTGTCGCGCAGTTGGAGCACAAGCTCCGTGTGCTCAAAGAGGAGCACAAGGAGGTGTCGCTCTATCTGCGGGCTGATCGCGATGTGCCGTATGGCGTGGTCATTCAGGTCATGGATGGAGTCAAGAAAGCCGGCATCGAAAAACTCGGCATGGTGACCGATCCTGCCGGCCCTGAGCGTGTTGTCGATGCCGTGACATCAGCGCGCAAGAAATGAAGTTCTTCGCGGCAGTCTGCTCCGCCGAAGGAACATAGAGGCAGACGTTCATGGCACAGGCCTCAGGATCGGCTGATTTCTGGTTGAGCGATGAGCGGCAGACGGAGTTGAGTCGCCGCTTGTGGCGTGCGGTGGCGATTTCCCTCGTTGCGCATGTGTGTGTGCTGGCGATGGTCTCGTGGATTCGTCTGCCCAAGCATGGTGAACAGCCTCTGGCGTCCATCGAGATTGCGCTTGCCACAATGCCCGCCCCGCCGGTGCATGTAGACGAACCGCAAAAGAGCGAACCCAAAGCAGCGGAGGTTCCCGCGTCTGCTCCGCCTGCCAGACCTGCCCCACGTGCAAAAATGGCTCCGGTGCCTGCGCCAGTGAAAGCGCGGTCCAATGACGTCATGGGCGATGTCATGAAGGGTCTTTCACTGCCGGCCAATGCTCCAAAATTTGGAGATTTCAGCCCGACGGAAAAACCGAAGAAACAGCCAATCCAGTTGCCCGATGTTCCAGTCGTCACCGACACGAAGGAGCGGATCAAGCATTCGGCAGCCAAGCCGCAGCCGTCTCTCACGGAAGATTTGAATAAAGAGTTGGATGAGGAGTTCAAGAAGATCAAAAAGTTCGAGCTTCCGAAAGCGGCGCCTGCCGACATCGCGCCGAAGCCTGCGCCTCATGTCGAAGCGAAGTCGCCGAGTATCAAGGTTGTTGATACGACGCTCAAAGTTCCTGGAGTGGCGCCGGGGTCGAATGCATATCTGGGGCGTGTGCGGCAGCGAATCAGTAGTTTTTGGAATGCGCCGCCGGTGGATGCAGCCGGCCAGGGGTATGTGGTCATTGTGCAATTCAGACTGCATCGGAATGGATCGGTGACCGGGGTGGCGATCGAGCAATCGTCCGGCAATGAGTACTACGACTTGGCCGGGAAACGGGCGGTGCTCAGTGCGACTCCCTTGCCGGTCTTTCCTCCGGAATTGACGGAGGCGTATTTCGACGCCCATTTCACCTTTACCATCGGCGAATCACAGGGGTAAGACATGACATTTCGCATCGTCGTCTTCATCAGCTTGTGCCTGTCGGTCGGGCTCGCCTGGATTATCGAGTCCGGCGCGACGGACGTATTTTTAGAGGCGGCCAGGCCGGACTTTCAGAAGATTCCGCTGGGAGTCGCCGGGATCGACAACAGCGGCGGCGCCGAATCGCCCGAAGGACGGATCAGGCTGGGGAGCCGCATCGAAGAAGTGCTGAAGGCGGATGTGCGTCGGTCGCTGGTCTTTTCTCTTGTCGACTTGCCCAGCATCGGGATCAAGGTCGGTCACTTGGGGGCCGTACCGGACCCTGAGTTCAAGAAAGCCGCCGAGCAGGGCGTGTCCGTCATTGTGTGGGGCAAGGCTGGGATGACGAACGACGCCAAAGACCCTGATGTCAACATGGACGGGTATGTGTACGATGCCGGCAGTGATGAGATGGTCGGCGGCAAACGCTATGCAGGAGGCACGTCTGTCGTGCGGTTGATGGCGCATCGTTTTGCCGACGAACTGGTGTTTCGGTATACGGGAGAGCCGGGCATCGCCCGGACGAAAATCGCGTATGTGTCCGAGCAGGGTTCAGCCCGTGAATTGTTCGTGATGGACTACGACGGATACGACTCGCGTCAGTTGACGGCCGATGGATTCTTAAATCTCATGCCCAAATGGTCGCCGGACCGGCGGTTCATCGTGTTCACGGCCTATCGCAATCGGAACACGCAAAACATCGACATGATCGAGTTGGCGACGGGAAAGCGCTGGACGCTCGTGTCGTTGAGCGGACTCAATATCACCCCGGCCCTGTCACCCGATGGGAACTTTTTGGCGTTTGCATCCAGCCACGAGGGAAACTCCGATCTCTACAGCTTGGACACGCGCACAAAGGCGATGCAGCGATTGACGGTGCATGCCGGCGGCGATCTCTCGCCTTCGTGGTCTCCGTCCGGCCGAGAACTGGTCTTTACGTCGGACAGAAGCGGCGGGCCGCAGATTTTTCTCATGAGCATGGATGGGACAAATGTGCGCCGGCTGACATTCGAAGGAAACTATAATGCGGCGCCGGCCTGGTCGCCTCGCGGCAATTGGATTGCCTATGTCTGCCGAAGCCCGAAGAAAGAGTACAAGATTTGTTTGATCACTCCGGACGGCCAAAAGCGCGTACAACTGACGAGTGGGCCAGGCGTCGATGATGCTCCGTCCTGGTCTCCGGACGGACGGCATCTCGTCTTCAGTTCGACGGCCGGAGGGAAGAGCCAGATTTACATGATCAATGCCGACGGAAAAGATCTCGAACAGATCACGTTCACCGGAACGCACAACAGCGCGCCGACCTGGTCGCCTGCGTCGTAACAGCACTGTGGGGTCTTGTGCGACAGGGGCGTTCTCTGTATGAAAGTGGGAGTAACTCTTTAATTGTAGGAGGAGTGGGAATATGAAACGGTTGCAATCGATCATGTGTGCGCCATTGATTCTCGGATCGATCCTGTTGGGTCTATCCGGTTGTTTCTCCAAGGCGGTCCAGTCCGGAGGAGAGGGGCAATCCGCACAGCAGGGAGCGGCCAAAGGCTCCAATGAGGGCGGAGTCAGCCAGAATATCCCTGACACCTCGTTTTTCGGACAGAATGGCTCGGATGGATTGCGCGGATTGGATAAGAATCCGTCTGAAGAGCGACTCGGGGGGAATACGTTGACTGCCAAGGCCGATCCTGGCAGCGCTTCGCGCCAGATGGAAGAGCTTCGGGCCGAACAACTCGCCTCGGAGGCCGCTGGGTTGCGGGATGTCTTGTTTGCCTATGATAGTTTTGCCATTTCCGAAGAAGGCCGTCAGGTCTTGGCCCGCAATGCGGAGTGGATCAAGTCGAACTCGGGCGCTCACGTGACAGTCGAGGGGCACTGTGATGAGCGCGGCACGTTGGCCTATAATCTGGTGCTGGGCGAGAAGCGCGCCAAGTCGGTTCGGAACTATCTGGTCGAACTTGGCGTGTCTCCCAAACAGCTGCTGGTCGTATCGTACGGCAAAGAGCGGCCGGTCTGCGCCGAGCATACGGAGTCGTGCTACGCACAGAATCGCCGTGGGCATATGGTTGTTAAAGCGGGGAAGTAGTCAGTCGGATCACGGTGGCGGCCTTCGAGGAGTGTTTACGCAACGACATACGCACGGTGGGGTGCGTGATATGATTCTACGGGATCATATGAAGAAGAGGAGGTCCCCGGCGCATGAAACATACTGAGGCCGTGGTCGTCGTGGCCCTGTTCGCTTTTCTCTGCGGTTGTGTCGCGCACCAGTCCGATCTGAAACAAACCGAGAAGGTTCTGCAGCAGCGCATTCAGCAGCAGGATGACCAGCT
>SXPO01000078.1 GCA_005793285.1 Nitrospiraceae bacterium | reverse complement strand
GACTTTGTCGGGCAGGATGACATCGTCGGCTTAGATCGGCCTCTGCGCAAGGCCATCGAGTCGGATCGTCTTTCCTCTGTGATCTTTTGGGGCCCGCCTGGTTCGGGCAAGACCACGCTGGCACATTTGATCGCCCGGCACACGAAAGCCCACTTCGTGGCGTTTTCGGCGGTGACCGGTGGCATTCCAGAATTGCGTGAGATCATCAAGGCGGCCGAGCACCGGCTTGCGTTACAACAGCAGAAGACGGTTCTCTTCGTTGACGAGATCCATCGGTTTAACAAGGCTCAACAGGATGCCTTTCTTCCCCATGTCGAACGGGGCACGGTGATTTTGGTCGGGGCGACGACCGAAAATCCCTCGTTTGAAGTGATTAGTCCGCTCCTCTCGCGCTCGATCCTGGTCGTTCTGAAGCCGCTCTCCGAAGAGGCCTTAGGCCATATCTTGGATCGGGCGCTCGCCGATTCCGATACCGGCCTGGGTCAATTGAAGGCGTGTCTGTCACCCGGAGCGCGGCAACGGCTGGTGGCCTTCGGTAACGGTGACGCGAGGGCCCTGCTCACGGCAGTCGAGTTTGTCGTCACTCAGGCGCCAGCCGGAGCGGATGGCACTCGAATGATCGATGAGGCGCTGCTGGCGGCCTCGTTGAACAAGCAGGCACTTCGATATGACAAATCGGGCGAAGAACACTACAACATCATTTCCGCCTACATCAAAAGCCTGCGCGACTCCGATCCGAACGGGGCGCTCTACTGGCTGGCCCGTATGCTGGAGTCCGGAGAGGATCCACAATTTATCGCCCGGCGGATGGTGATTTTTGCGTCGGAAGACATTGGCAACGCTGATCCTATGGCCCTCGTAGTCGCGACATCTGTCGCACAGGCTGTCCAATTTGTAGGGCTGCCTGAAGCGCGGATCAACCTTGCGCAGGGGACTACCTATCTCGCGTCAGGGCCTAAAGACAATGCGTCCTATGTCGGACTACTGGAAGCGATCGAGGATGTCAAAACTCATGGTAATCTTGGGGTTCCAATCCATCTTCGGAATGCTGTGACTGGGCTGATGAAGGGGCTGGGCTATGGGCAGGGGTACCGCTATGTCCATGACGATCCCCAGGCCAAGATCGAGCAAACCCACCTTCCAGCGCTGTTGAAAAGCCGTCAGTACTACCGCCCTAATTCCCAATCATAGGGATAGGGCCAATTTCTAGGTTTACAATCTGTAATCCCATTTGGATGATAGCAGAGCAGGGAGAAACTACGGAGTAGAAAAACGCGCGCGGCTGGATATTTTCCAGAGACAGATCAGGGGATTACCAATCGCGGTAAAACAGATAGTATCCGATTGCGACAATAATTGCCTGAAAGACAATCAGCCAACGGATGAATCCCCAACCGATCGTGGGTTGCTCATCGCCCATCCTACGTTGCAGAGACTTATTGGCGAGAATGAAGCTTCCCACCAGTTCCCTCGCCTCGTCCCTGCCAATACTCCACTCACGCTGAAGCAAGTCAATTGCCTCGCTTCTTTTGCCACGCCAGAGCGCGTCAAGCACGCTCTCGGGAAAACCAGTGGATTGTTCCGGTTGGGTTGTCATTGCGGGGGAGAGTGTACCAGAAACTAGAGCGCTCCTGTCAAAGTCTTATGATAAGGCGCAGGCTCCGAGTACTCATCTATTTATCTGTCGGTCGGCGGATGACTAAAGCCATGCCGTCAACGGCCGACCACGCCAGGGATCGGCCCTGTTCGGCAGAGACTTCCAATTGAAGATGAGGGCTTTGTGTTATGGATTGACCAGCTGAGAACGAATCGCTCCAGTCTTTTGCATTTCTCCACCACATCTTCCCTTGGGCCCTGAGCCATTGAACCGGATTTTCTCCCACCACAGGCGCCACATCAATGGTGAGTGGTGGACTGTATGACAGCGTATAGTCCACTGGCATGTCAGCCAACGAAATCGGTTCTTGCTCAATAGAAGCAGTTGGATCGATCTTTCTTCGTAAAACCGGCGGCCGCGCGATCAGGCGATAGGCGCCTTTCATGTTCTGCACTGCCTTGGCCGACCACGCAACGATGGGAATTCGGTGCAGCTCGATGCCACGGCCTTTGATTTGAATCGTCTGCGTGACAAGATCGATGAGTAGATAGGTCTGGGCACGGGCCGCCAGCTTGACTTCCTCTTCCAGCACACGCGTGGCTTCCTGGACTGCGCCTGGGTCGTTGAGGTGGAGATCATGAAACGCCTCAAGATCCCCGGCCTGACTCGGGGTGCCCAGAACAAGAAGTATGAAAAGGACCGCGCAGAAGCTCATGAGGGGATACGGTGCCGACGGAGAGCGATTAGAAGATGATGATCGGTGTCCCAACTCGAGCAAACGTATAGACACGTTTGAGGTCGCCGTCATTCAGCCGGATGCAGCCATGCGTGACATTTTTCCCTAGCAAGCGGGTATAGAGCGTACCATGGATGAAATACCCCTTCCCGAACCCTAAGGCGTATTCGCCAAGCACGCCCTCCTCCACACGGTCGGCCGGGTTCTTAGGAATCTCTTCGCCTTCTTCGATAAATGCCCAATCCGGCTTGACCCAGGCAGGATCAGTCAGTTTGGACTGCACGAGGAATTCTCCTCGCGGGGTGTCGAACACCCATTGGTCGTTGCCTTCACCGGGTTTATCAAGAATGATTCCGCTTCCTGTCGACGCAAGGGCGTCGAGCACGACTTCCTGCCGGCGTTTCACATACAAATGGTTCCGAGCCGTATCGACGAGAATATACGGTTGCTGCGGTTTGAGCCGGGAGAGTTGCGCGGATAGTGCCTTGTACCGCGCTTGGAGGCCGTTGAGATGGGCGTCACCCGCTGTGTGCGCTATAGAAAGTGTGTGCGTCTCGGAGCCTGGGAGCAAGGCTTGGCTGTTGGGCGGCACATCGGCCACCAGCAGTGCGATAAGGATGAGCGACGAAAAGGTGACGGGTACCGGCGTTATCATGGCACTCAGGTTTCGTCCGTTCGATCCGCTAACTGCGTCAAGGCCAACGCAATCGAATTGCGCCCGGTCAATGCACCGACGATCGTCACCGGCGTGCCGGAGGACACTCGCGCAAAGAGTTCGGCCATGTGGGGATTGGCCAGCATAACGCAGCCGAGGGTCTGAGCCATCAGTTCACTCTCCACACCATGGATTTCGATTTGCCCCCCGATGGCTTTTGCCGGAGCAATCTTTCCTGATTGCTTGGCCAGCTGAAAGCGCCGGCGATCTTCTGCGTTGGGATAGTCCAACAGGAGGGCGCGATAAAACTGCGTTTGCCCTGCGCCGCGAGCCTCAATCACTCGGTAGCGTCCCTCCGGCGTGGCTCCATCTCCCTGGAATCGTTTCTCCCGGATGCCGTTGAAGCCCAGCCGGACGGGGTATGATAGCACTTTGCGTCCGCCCTTGTAGACGATTAATTCCCGGTCGGCCTTGCTGACGACGATGGCGGTGGATTGGTGTGTCCGCGACCAGTCCACAGTTTGTTTGACCATGGCCTGCCAATGCACGATCTGCCGTTCATCGGCATACCGGCCCAACTCCTGTATTAATGCCGCCGTCTGAATCTGGAGAGCCTGGCCGGCTTGCTCGGCAACCAGGATAGATCGCGCGTAGTTTCTTTGTTCCAAGAAGGAGCGGGCCTGTTTGATGAGCAGGTCTGTTTGGACAGGTTTTTCCCCCAACGCAACGCGCCCATTGATTGATTGGACTTGCGAGGCCATGGACAGGAAGCGCGATTCAAGACGGGTGAGTGT
>SXPO01000077.1 GCA_005793285.1 Nitrospiraceae bacterium | reverse complement strand
GGAAGATTTTCTTATGGCTCTTCAAAAAGGATCGGTCTAATTCATATGAGTGGAAGTACGGGAAGAAAAACAGTGGGGGTCTCACGCGGCCTGATGATGCTCTGCGACACCTGCCATTCCTTGGTCATGAACGAAAAACTCGTGGATGCCAAAAACTTCGTCGCCAACCACGATGAACTCTTTGACCTGATCTGCATGGGTTGTACCGACATCAACCGCCCCCTCATCGACGACATGGCCGGCAGCGGCGAATAAGCCGCGATCTATCCCGCTACTGACACTCTTTCCCGTTGAAGTACAGGCAGGTTGATTCGCCGGATTTGACCTTCCAGGTTTTAATCACGGGCATCTGATCGTCGCTTTTCCAGTCCACCACAAAATCCACCAGTCCTGAAATCGGCAGCTTCTCCATGTGGGGCCGCGCGACTTCCGGGACATCGACGTAGAAGACTCCACCGAGCTGGGAGATCAGGATGCGGTGATTGTCGACGTCGATGTGAATGACTGGGCTGTAGTAGCTTTTCTCGACCGCAAGGCTTGTACTGACCAAGGTCGCGCTGAAGAAGAGTGCGAAAACAATAATGCGCATGACGACCGCTCCTTCCAAGAGGGATCAACAGCGGTGCATTATCGCATTCGATGATCGGGAAGAAAACTGCGAAAATGTGGAATCACTGAACGGTGAACGGAGCGGTGGAGACCTGTCCGGATTTGATCCAGTAGGATCGAACATCCGGCGTTGCATGCATGAGGGAAATCAGGAGATAGACGGGAATCGGCAGGTTGATCTTGGGCCAGATTTCTTCGTAATCGGTGGCGATCTTGATGTCGGTCACAGAGGGCCTGGCCGGATCGTGAGGATGGGAATGATAGACCACTTGCAGGTCCAGGCCGTTATTGCGCATATCTTTCTTGGCGGTTGAAAAATCCTGCATGTCCATGACGAAGGCGATTTCCGCCCGTTCAGCTGGAGAGAGCCGCTCCAAGTGCGCCACTTTGGCAGAATCGAAGGACGAAAGATTCTGCGCGCCTTCCATCGCCACGATGTTCTTGATGCGGTAGATCCGGCTCACCACGCTGCCCGTTCCAGCCAGGAGTCCGCAGCATTCATGCGGAGCCAACTCGCGCGCGTGGGCGATCATGTCATCGAGAATGTGCTGGGGAATGATGATGTCGGCCACGGTAGCTAGTGTCCGTTTCCGTCTTGCGTTTCACGCGTCACGTTCAAATCGTGCAGCTGACGGCATAGTCCATGCTGAGATCTGTGATCTTTGGGTTCGGCCCACAGAGTGGACAGGCCGGATCTTTGGGGCGTCCCACTTTGCGGAATTTCATGTCGAGCGCGTCGTAGATCAACAGCTTGTCGGCAATGGTTTCGCCGATGCCGAGCACTTCCTTGATGGCTTCAGAGGCTTGCAAGACTCCCATGGTACCGGCCAACACTCCCAAGACCCCGGCCTCCTGGCAATTCGGGACTAAGCCGGCCGGCGGTGGCTCAGGATAGAGACAGCGGTAGCAGGGATACCCTTGATGCGGCTTGATCGTCGTCAACTGCCCCTCGAACCGGAACATGCTGGCTGAAATCAGCGTCTTCTTAGCGAAGAAGCAGGCGTCATTGACCAGGAACCGGGTTGTAAAGTTATCCGAGCCGTCGAGTACGATATTGTATTGGGAAATGAGCGGGAGAATATTCTGGGCATCGACCAACTGGTGATAGGCGTTGATGGTGATCTCGGTATTGATGGCCGAGAGCGTGTTCTTTCCGGATTCGACCTTCGGCTGGCCCAGCGTGGCAGTCGAGTGCATGATCTGCCGTTGCAGGTTCGACAGGTCAACCACGTCGCCGTCGACCAATCCAATGGTGCCGATGCCTGCGGCGGCCAGATAGAGTCCGGCCGGCGAGCCGAGGCCTCCCGCGCCGATCAGCAGGACTTTCGCCCGCTTGAGCTTGAGTTGTCCCTTGCCGCCGACATCCTGGAGAATGATATGCCGGCTGTAGCGTTGAATTTCTGATTCAGTGAGTTCCATAATGATCGTATCTCGTCGCTCGTGAAGCGTGAAGCGCGATCCTCTGACGAGATACGCTTCACGAAGTGCGCTTCACGTTCCTGTCATTCCACTACGTTCAATTCGATCGGATCGACGACACAACCTTTTTTGCGTAGGCCTTCGATTGCGCGCTCGATTTCCGCCGTTTCGCCGGACAGTTCGACATCGACCCAGCCCGTGGTTTCGCGCACGTCGGCGCGGCGCACGTTGGTGACGATGTTGTATTCACGGCCGATCTGGTAAATGATCGGCTCCTTCACTTTGTCTTCCGGAAACCGGACGTGAAATCGCAAGTGTGAGACATGTGCCATAGTTAGCCTCCCGCAATGGCCGGCACGATTGAGACTTCGTCTCCGGTTTTCAGTACGGTGTCTTTGCCCTTCAAGAACCGGATGTCTTCTTCGTTGACATAGATGTTGACGAACCGGCGCAATTCGCCGCTGTCATCGCAGAGGCGCGACTTGATACCTGGATAAGACGCCTCCAGCCTGTCGACCATGTCCGCAACAGAGCCGGCGGCCACATCGACTTCACCCTGGTTTTTCGTCAGCGGTCTCAGCGGAGTCGGAATACGGACTTTAATCATGCGTCACCACCACCGGTTTTCCCGAGTTTAAAGGTTTTCTCAAACGCGACGAGGCTCGGTTGAATGCGGGTCGGCCGTCCGACGGCATCGATGACCGCCTCCTGTGTCTTCAATCCATTGCCCGTAATATAGGCGACCGTCATCTCGTTCTTCTTGATGAGACCTTGTTTCACCAGCTTCTTGAGCACACCGATGGTCACGCCGCCGGCCGTTTCGGCGAAGATGCCTTCGGTTTGCGCGAGCAGCTGGATGCCTTCCACCACTTCTTCGTCGGTGACCATGTCCATGGCGCCGTTGCTCTCGGCGGTCGTCTTCAGGGCATAGTAGCCGTCGGCCGGGTTGCCGATCGCCAGTGACTTCGCGATGGTTTTCGGCTTCACCGGTTTGAAGAAGTCACGGCCGGCCTTGAAGGCAGTAGAAATCGGCGAGCACCCTTCTGCTTGGGCCCCGTTGATTTTCGTCTGCACCTCATTGATCAGCCCCACGTACTTCAGCTCATGCAGACCCTTCCAAATTTTGGTCAACAACGAGCCGGATGCCATTGGAATGACGACTTGATCGGGGGTTCTCCAACCCAGCTGTTCTACGGTTTCAAAGGCGAGGGTTTTGGAGCCTTCCGCATAGTAGGGGCGAATGTTGATATTGACGAATGCCCAGCCGTGTTCACCGGCAATTTCGCTGCACAGCCGGTTGACGTCGTCGTAGTTGCCCTCCACTTCGACGACGTGCGGCTTGTAGATCAGATTGCCGAGCACTTTGGCGGCTTCGAGATCGCCGGGGATGAATACGTAACAATGCAGATTAGCCGATGCGGCATGGGCCGACACCGAATTAGCCAGGTTCCCGGTCGAAGCGCAGGCCACGGTCTCAAAACCCAATTCTCTGGCGCGGGTCAAGGCGACGGCGACCACACGATCTTTAAAGGACAGGGTGGGGTGATTCACCGTGTCGTTCTTGATGTAGAGCTCGTCCAGGCCGAGATAAGCGCCGAGATTCTTGGCGCGGACCAACGGCGTGAATCCGGCATGGGGCCCGACGAAATTTGTGCTTTCGACCGGCAGCAGATCGAGATAGCGCCACATGCTGTGGGGGCCGCCCTCGATCTTCTTGCGGGAGATCGTCTTTTTGATTTCTTCGTAGTTGTACTTCACCTCGAGCGGACCGAAACACATCTCGCAGACGTGAATCGCTTTGGTCGGGTATTCTTTCCCGCACTCGCGGCACACCAGCGCTTTCATTTTGCTCATCGTAGCACCACCTTCGGCAATCTGTGATTAAGGATGCGCCGCACAGCCGGCATAGGGATCTCCATCGTCGAACAATTCGGTGATCGTTGGGTGCTCGCCGCAGAGTGCGCAATTGGGATTGCGGCGGACTTTGATTTCACGAAACTGTGTCTTGCGCGCATCGAAGTCGAGCATACGGTTCGTCAGTGGACGGCCGATGCCGAGCACCAGCTTCAAGGACTCTGTAGCTTGGATCGTACCAATAATACCGGCCAATACGCCGATGACGCCCGCTTCCTGACAGGAGGCAACTAAGCCGGGCGGCGGAGGCGATTTGAAGACGCAGCGGTAGCAAGCCGATTGCTTGGGGATGATCGTCGTCACCCGGCCGTCGAAGCGCAGAATGCCGCCATGCACCAGCGGTTTCCCGGCGAAGAAACAGGCATCGTTGATCAGAAATTTCGCCGTGAAATTGTCGACCCCGTCGATGACGACATCGTAGTCGGCGAAGATTTTCAGCGCGTTCCCGGCGGTCAAGCGTTCTTCGTACATCGAGACGGCCACATCAGGATTCAACGCGTGAATCTTTTCTTTTCCGGACAGGACCTTCGGACGCCCGACATCCGGTGTGTGATGGAGAATTTGGCGCTGCAGATTGGTCAAGTCCACCACATCGCTGTCGATCAGGCCGATCCGGCCTACTCCGGCGGCTGCCAAGTACAGGGCAGCCGGCGAGCCGAGTCCACCGGCGCCGACCAGAAGAATTTTCGCCTTGGCGATCTTCTTCTGTCCCTTGCCGCCGACTTCCGGCAACAGGATATGCCGGCTGTAGCGATTTATTTGCTCTTCAGTAAATTCCATCTTACTCAGCGGTGCCAAGAACGCTCAAAGTTTGAAGTCATTTTCAGCGTTCTTATATATTGAAATACTTCTCGATGCTGATATACCGCTCGCCGGTGTCGCAGAGAATCGTCACCACGTTTTTCCCGGCCCCCAATTCATCGGCAACTTTCTGCGCAGCGAACACGTTGGCGCCGGCTGAGATGCCGACCAACAGGCCTTCTTTTTTCGACAATTGCTTGGCGGTCTGATAGGCCTCGTCGTCGGTCACGGTGATCACGCGGTCAAGAATTGCTCGATTTAAGACCTTGGGAATGAAGCCCGCGCCGATCCCTTGGATCTTGTGCGGACCAGGGTCGCCGCCGGACAACACCGGCGATCCAGCCGGTTCCACGGCAATGACCTTCACGGCCGGATTCTTTTCCTTGAACACTTCACCGCACCCCGTGATCGTGCCTCCGGTTCCAACTGCCGCGACAAACGCATCCACCTGTCCATTCAGCGCATCCCAAATTTCAACCGCCGTCGTCATCCGGTGTATGGCCGGATTAGCCGGGTTGGAAAACTGATCCGGCATGACATACGAGGGATTCTGCGCCAAGATGCTTTCCGCTTCTTTGATCGAGCCTTTCATGCCTTCCCAGGCCGGAGTCAGGACGAGCTGCGCGCCGTAGGATGACAGCAAGCTGGCCCGCTCCATGCTCATGCTTTCCGGCATGACTAGGATCAGCTTATAACCGCGAACCGCTGCGACCAAGGCCAGGCCGATACCGGTATTCCCGCTGGTCGGCTCAACGATGGTTCCGCCTGGTTTGAGTTTGCCCTGGCGTTCCGCCTCATTGATCATGTTGAGGCAAATCCGGTCCTTGACGCTGCCGCCGGGATTGAAAAACTCCACTTTGCCGTAGATCGTGGCGGCGCCTGGTTTTGACAGCCGGTTCAACCGGACGAGCGGGGTATTCCCGATCAGCTCAGTGATTTCTTTGTGCAGCACCATCGTCACCGGCCTCCTCCCATGTAGAACAGAAACTCAACCTGGTCTCCTTCGTTGAGGGGCGTGGCGCCAAGGTGCTCGCGATCCAGGACTTTGTCATTGACCTCGACAGCGACCATTTGAGGTTCGATCTTTTTGGCCGTGAGCAAGTCGAGGACGGTTCCCCCCTGGACTTCCTCTGATTTTCCGTTGATCTTCACCTGCATGAATGCTCCCAAGTTGGCATAGAGATTAGGGATTTTGTCAAGCTAGCAAACGCGTACGTTGCTTGTCAAGGCAACCGTATGGACTGTTAGAGTCATGGGCTGAAGATTGGATTCATTCCGTCCGGCACCTAGGGGCTGGTACTGTCACGATCGGCTCTGAGCTATATGCATGTCCTTCATCAAGGCCAGCCGGTGTCCGCAGTCCGCTGGATGGTATGTGAGCGCATGCAAGGACGGGTGTTATGCCGATCTGCATAACACCCATGAGAAATGGTCAGATAGCCGCGTTAGACACAGTGGGTTGTTCTCTGCCACCTGATGACAAAAGGCACCGGCGTGTATATAATTCCCGGGTGAAAACTTTCCATTGGAATTTCCAGAAGAACGAACAGCTTAAAGCAAGTCGTGGCGTTTCTTTTGAGGATGTGGTGCTGGCTATTGAGTCCGGCGGATTATTGGATGTTGTGGGACACCCCAATCCTGCTCGTTATCCAAGCCAGGGTGTTTTTGTTGTGGCAATTACTTCCTATGTGTATCTCGTGCCACATATAGACGAAGCAGAGTACGTCTTTCTGAAAACGATTATCCCTAGTCGTAAAGCAATGCGCGAATATGGAATGAGAGGGAAACCATGAAATCTCTTGATCGTTATGAGAAGCAAATTCTGTCGGCTTTCGAATCTGGCGAGCTTCAATCAACGGTAACCTCCGAAGCGTCCCTGCGTCGGTATCGCGAGTATGCGCGTGCGACCCTCAGCAAGAACAAGCGTGTCAATATCAGGTTGTCTACACCTGACCTTTCTGAAATCCAGGTTCGTGCCGCAGAAGAAGGTGTTCCCTACCAAACGCTTATTGCCAGCGTATTGCATAAGTTCGTAGCTGGTCGTTTCGTCGAAAAGTCGTCACGTCTAACTGCGCGTTCAAGCGGACGTGGAAAGAAGCGCCGTGCCGCTTGACGCTGCGTGACGTTTCATGAAAATCGGGGCGAAGAAATAGGGACATTCTGATTTTCTTGACGCGCGATTAAGCGTCTGCTCACAACAAAGAGCGGCTCCGGTTGGTTGGACAGAAATTCTGTCTTCATACGTGTAGCCGTGCGGTGTATGCCTATGCGGTCTTGGGCCCTGTAGGCAGGTTCTCACCGTCGCACTCATCCGGGGTTCTGCCGTCACGCGCCATGTGTGGTCTCCTCTGTTGGCCGTGTCCTCCACGGCGTGGGTTGAGCCAGACTATCCCTGATCGACCTGTCCGAATTTCCCGCACCACCTCTGCTTCTGGTCCGCTTGGGCGTTTGACGCCAGCACAGTAGCCTTGACTTTAATCCGACTTCGCCGCCACTATGCCAGCGCATTCACGGAGTTACCGCCATGTGGAAGAAAAATTTTCTCTTTCGGGCTGCGGACGATACGCCGATGCCAAAGTCCGAGAACGAGCTGTTTCATGACACCGAGCCGGCGATGGACAGCGTCGGGCTCACCCTGGACCGGTTTCTTTCCGTCTGGGTTCAGGGCGAAGGCGAGGACGACAAGCCTTCGGTGTTTACCAATGTCTATGTCCGCACCGCCACCTTGGATGTGGCCAAGCAGGTGGGGTTCCTTCAACCTCTCCAAGGACGGTCTCACCAGATCAAGCAGATGTTGACGCCGAGCCAGAAACAATTTCTTGGACGCTGGTTCCAAACTCATGCGCCGCAGGCGTGGGAGGCATCGGAGGATCACTTTCGCGAGCTGTTTGAGTAGGAATGATGGGGCTCCGCCGATCTGATGCGCATTCGAGGTGTTGCGCAAGTCTGCTGATCTGGTCGCTCGTCGCGGTGCTGAGCGTGACGAGCGGGGGAGTCTCCGCCGCGTCGATAGAGGTCTGGTACTCACCCGAGGATGAGCCGCTGCAAAAGGTTGCGCAGATTTATGAGCAGGCGACGCGGTACATCTTCGTGGCTGTGTATGGACTTACGTCCCCCATTGTGGTCAAAGCGCTGCTGAATGCCAGAAAACATGGTGTGGATGTCCGTGTGATCACCGACCGCGAGCGGCTCAACGATCCCAATCAACGGAGGGCCGTATCCGCTCTCCGGGAAGCCGGGATTCCCGTCATGGTCAATCGGCACGACGGTCTCATGCACCTGAAGCAAGTGGTGGTCGATGATGAGGTGACGGCCAGCGGGTCGATGAATCATACGACCAGCGGTAATCGCTATAACGATGAACGCCTGGATGTCATCAGAGACCATCCGATCGCGGTACAATCCCGCGAGAAGTTTCTGTCGATGTGGAAGGACCGAACTCGATTCGAGGAATGGAAGTGAGTGGTGAGGGGTGAAGGGTACGGGGGGAGTGGCAAGTCGCAAGGGGCAAGGGGGCGGAAGTGAGGAGTGAAGAAACTGACATTGCGGTGGTCGGAGCCGGTGGCGGCGGGGCGGTGCTGGCCCTTGCCTTGGCGCAGAAGGGGATCAAGACCATTGTATTGGAACAGGCCCCCGGACCGCCGCGAGGTCTGCGTGGCGAGATTCTGCAACCGAACGGGCAACGGGTGCTCGATCAGCTTGGATTGTTGAACAAGCTGCCTGCCGATGCGACACGCACGGTGCGCTGGTTCCATTTCTGCAAGGTCGGCGGCGAGCGGCTCTGCACGGTGGATTACGGCGATCTGCCGGCTCCGTACAATCGGGCGGTGGTGACGCTGCCGAATGTGGCGCACCATGCCATTCTGGATGCGATTCAGACCCAGCCCTCCGTGGCCCTCTGGTATGGAGCTGCGTTCACCGGTCTTCTCAAGGAGAACGGTCGGGTTGTCGGGCTGATGGCGAAGAAGGGAACCGATGAGATCACCATAAAAGCCAAGGTGGTTGTCGGCGCCGATGGGGCGTTTTCAAAAGTTCGGGAGGCCTTGCAGATTCCCGCCGATCTGCATCTGTATCCGCAGGGGTATCTGATCGCGATTGTGGATGCGCCTACGCCGGTGACCGAGGCGAAATATTTTGTCGGCAAGCGGACGATCCTCGGCATGTTTCCTGCCGCGGGGAACAAGGTCTATCTCTTTTATATGATCGATACCGGCTCATACGACCGGGTCAAATCGCAGGGCCTGCCTGCCTTGCAACAGGCATGGACCGCCATTGATCCGTCTAACGAAATGCTGTTTCGGGCGCTGACCGATTGGAATCAAACCGCCTTCATGCCGACCGGGCGTGTGCGTACGCCGACGTGGGTTGCCGACGGCGCGGTGCTCATCGGGGATGCGGCACATGCGATGAATCCCCATGCGTCCCAGGGACGTATGCAGGCGATGGTGGATGCGATGACGCTGGCGGATCTGTTGCCTGAGTGTCTGGCATCACATGATTATTCCGCCGAGCGGCTCAAGCGTTTCGAACACGCGCGCCGGCCTCAGATCGCCATGCTCCAGCGCCTGGCGGATGAGCAAGTGTTGTTTTGGAACACGGCGAATCCCATAGTTGCGTTCCTACGCGACCGAGTATTCCGCACCCTGGATCGCAACGAGCGGCTGCGTTATCGCGTGTTGTCCACGACGGCGGGACTGCGAGCTATTCCTCCGTTTGGTATGGCGGATCGGTTGATGGCGGCGGGGTTTCTTCCGGACCCTGCGGCGCACGCACGTGAGGGTGTGGCGAGAGGGGCGGGGTAACAGGATGTCGGCAGTGGAATGGACGATTGATGGGGTGCCGGACGAGACGCAGCGCTTGCTGCGGTCGTATGTGAAGGACGTGGCTCAGGCTTACGGCGAGCAACTCGACGCGGTACTGCTCTTTGGCAGTGCGGTTCGTGGAGAATTCCTACCTGGTCGGTCGAATCTGAACATTCTGCTGTTCGTCCGCTCCTACGACGTGGCGCTCTTGAAGGCCTATGACGGCGTGCATAAAAAATGGAATAAAGAACAGGTCGTGGTGCCGTTGTTTCTCACCAAGGCCGACCTCCAGGCATCGGCCTTGGTTTTTCCATTGGAGTATCAAGATATCCAGGAGTGTCATCGGCTGTTGTGGGGACAGGACCCCTTTATCGGGTTCAAGGTCGATCCACATCATCTGGCCGGTGAAGTCTTGCAAGCGCTACGGGGCAATCTTGTACGCATGCGGCAGCGGTTGGTGGAAGGCGGAACTACGGAAGAGTCGATGATGTTGTTGCTGCCCCTCTCGATTACAGCGTTATTGCCGGTGCTGCGCGGTGTGCAACGGCTGGTGGGCAGGCCGGTGCTGTCGCAGGGCGAGCCTCTGGTGAAGGATCTCGCAGACTATTGTGTCATTGATCTGACGGGCCTGCATGAAGCGCTGTCGATCAAGCGGGGGCACATTTCTCCAGGACATAAGGAAATGCCGCGAGTCATGGATCGCTACTTCGACGGTCTCGGACGATTGGTTGATGTGGTGGAACGGCAGATCGGACACAGATGACGCGGGTGTGGACTGCGTACATGGCCGCTGCGTTGTTATTGAGCGTCCTGTTGCCATGGCCGGCTGCGGGCCAGTCTTCGTTCTATGACCGGCCGAAAAGCCGTCCGCAGCTGCCCGGCCCGATGGGCTATGTGAGCGACCATGCTCAGGTGGTCGATCCCGAGTGGAAAGAGCGGATTCGTTCAGTCTGTCAGGATCTTGAACGGAAAACCGGCGTTGAGATGGTCGTCGTGACGGTGCCCAGCATCCAGCCATTCTCGTCGGCGAATGAGTATGCGACGGCGCTCTATGAGCAATGGCACATCGGCTCCACGCAGCAAGAGCATGGCGTGATGGTGTTGGTCGCGGTGCAGGAGCGGCAAGCGGCGATCACCTTGGGACGCCAGATGCTGCCGATCATCACACCGGAGATCAGGCGCGAGGCGGGGAGCCAATACCTCCAGCCGGCGATCGATCTCGGCCATTTCGGCGAAGGGCTGTATCGAACAGCGGTGGCCTTGTCTGCGCCGTCTCAAGAAGTCCGCGTCGGCACTCTGTCGAAAACGCATTTCCGGGGCATTGGATTTTGGCTTGCGCTCGGCACCAGCCTTGTCGCCATTGTGTGCTTTTGGTGGATCAGCCGTCCGGATCTTCGCCATCCCTATTCCCGCATTCAGAAGGGCGAGTATTGGGGAACCGGGCAGGGTGGATTCGGCGGCAACTGGGGTGGATTCGGCGGCGGTACCAGCGGGGAAGGATATAAGTAAGCGCACTTGCCGGTGTTCATTCTTCTCGATCGCTCAACGGCCCTTGCAGTAGGAAGATTCTATGGCGCAGGTTACTGAGATAGCTCCGGATCTGTTTCGCATCACGACATTCGTCGAGTCGATCAATCTTCAGTTCAGCCAGTTTTTGGTGCGTGACGACGAGCCGCTGCTGTTTCATACGGGGCCGCGAGCCTTGTTTGCTGAGGTTAAAGCAGCCGTGGCGTCGCTCATTGCTTTGGAGACATTGCGTTGGATTGGATTCAGCCATTTTGAGTCGGATGAATGCGCGACTCTGCCGGAGTGGCAGCAACTGGCTCCGCAATCCCAGGCGGTGTGCAGTCTGGTGGGCAAGTTGGTGAGCGTTGATGATTGTCTCGCACTTCGCCCTGCCAAAGGGATGATGGATGGGGAGGTGCTCCGGACGGGAACATACCGCTTCCGCTTTCTGGCGACGCCGCATGTGCCTCATTGTTGGGAGGCGGGGTTGCTGTTTGAAGAGACGGAACGGACGCTCTTGTGCTCGGATCTCCTTCACCAAGACGGGAACGTGGAACCGATGACGGAGTCGGACGTGCTCGACCGGTGTCGGAAGACATTGGTGGAGTATCAGCAGGGTCCGTTGGCGAATTATATGCCCTATTGCACCGTGACGGATGCGACGCTGCAACGGCTGGCGGCGCTACAGCCGAAACGACTGGCGACCATGCACGGTTCGGTTTACGTGGGCGATGGAAGCAAAGCGCTCCAGGATCTGGCCGTTATCTGGCAAGAGGTCTTGGGCCCGCAGTCATGATTCAAAGCCATTCACGAAATACGTGGGACCAATCATTTTCTGTCGCTACTCGCCGTCCGTCCCCATGATGCGACACGTTGTATCCACATCGTTCCCAAGGCGGCTCCCAATCCAATAACTCCGGCGAGAAGTATTCCGACGATCATCGTGCGCATAACGGCGTACCTCCTTGCGCTGACCCATTGGAGTGCTGAGTCATCGGCCTGAAATCAGGGCATACTGTCGTCCAGTGGGGACAGGCGAGTCTCCTTGCTATGTTCCAGAAACGTGCCGGATGTAATAAGAGAAAAAACAAGGATTTCAGCATTTATACAGGGTTGCTCGTTTGCCTGATTTGTCACATGGGCGACAAAAATGGACGACGACCAAGGTTGTGGCGCCGGTGGAATGGCTTCGCTCCCGGGGCGTCGAGGTACGTCTTGATTTTTCCGTACGTACACATCAGAGGTAGCTTGACGGAGCCTGTAAACCGGCTGAGAATGTGCCGCGTAGGAGTGCGGGCATCTCTTGGATGCTGAAATTGAAAAGATAGTGTGCGGACCTTCTAACTGACAGGAATCACATCCATGAATAGTTACGATATCTGGAGCCGTTTCCCGTTTTGGTTGAATATCTGTTCTGCTCTGGTCTTGGTTGTGTCTGGTTGTTCAAGCACGGCCAACGAGACGAAGAATGTCTCGGCCTTCTCGCCAGACCTCACCGATGCCGCGATTGAACACTACATCCGTACCCACCCGGAAGTGATCGTGCAATCGTTGCAGGCAATGGAAGCCAAACGCCAAGCCGAGTTGCAGGAGCGTCAAAAATCAGCTCTCGCGACGAAGCAGCAGGAACTACTGCACGATCCGACGTCACCGGTCAGTGGAAATCTCAAGGGCGAAATCACCCTGGTCGAGTTCTACGACTATCGCTGCGGGTATTGTAAGAAGGCAGCTCAGGTCGTCACAGAACTTCAGAAGGATGATCCACGGGTGCGGGTAGTCTACAAAGATTTCCCCATTCTAGGCGAACCGTCGGAGCTTGCGGCCAAGGCCGCGCTTGCGTCTCAGGCGCAAGGCAAGCACCAAGCTTTCCACGAGGCGCTGTTCGCGTCCCACTCCGACATGACGAAGGAGGAAATCTTGAAGATCGCGAGCGGCGTCGGCCTCGATACACAACGTCTGGAAGCTGATATGGCCAATCCTCAGTGGCAGGCCGTCATCGAGAAGAATCGGGCCCTCGCTCAGGATCTTGGTATTTCTGGGACACCTGGCTTCATCGTGGGCACCGAACTCGTACCCGGGATGCTGGACTTGAACGGGTTGAAAGAACTCATTGTGCGGGCGGGGCAGGGGCGATGACGGGTTTGGCGTTGCTGTCGGCATGTACAAGGTGACGACATGAATTTCGAGACCATGTCAGACAAGGAGATTCTCGATAGTGCGACTCCAATCATGGACAATCTGATGGCTGCCTCCACGAGGATCGATTATGAGGCTCATGTCAGGGATTTCAGTGACCGCATGAAAGGTATTGTGACAAAGGAGTATCTTTACCAAAGCCAAGGGTGAATTGGTTGCCGAGCTGGTATTGGTTCACCAAAACGGTACATATCTGTGCGATCATGCCGTGGTGTTCTAGGGATGCAGTAGGACGTTGTTAGGCGGATGACAACGAGAACAGGTCACATGAAAATCACCGTTATGGGGGCTTCAGCTGGTATTGGGCTTGAGGCGACGCATCTCGCGCTTCAGAAGGGGCATGCAGTCACCAGCTTGTCGCGCCGGATCGTTCCGATCCCGGACCACGCCAAACTGAGAAGGGTGCAGGGGAGTGCGACCAATCCAAACGACGTAAGGGTCGCAGTGGAAGGGGCCGACGCCATCTTCGTGACGCTCGGCGTGAAGAGCCCCTTTGCCACCACGCTGTTTTCCGACTCTGCGCGCGCCTTGTTGCGGGTTCTACAAGAAACCGGTTCCTCCGCGACCGTCATCGTGCTCACCGGTTTTGGGGCAGGCGAGAGCTGGGGCTACAATTCTCTCCCCATGAAGCTCCTCTTCACGCTGCTCCTCAAGGCAGTCTATGCGGACAAAAGTGAGCAGGAGCGTGTGACAGCCGGGGGATATCCCCGCTGGGAAATCGTGCGCCCTGGCCGGTTAACCAATGGCGCCATGACGGGTCATTATCGTGTACTGGACGGCCTTGTGGAAGGAATGAAGGTGGGGGCTATTGCTCGTTCTGATGTGGCGCACTTCATGGTGGCGCAGGCTGAAAATCCAATCTATCTCGGGAAATATCCTGCGCTGACCTATTGAGGGTGAGGCACTGGTTCTCGTCTCGGTACGGTCCGTCCCTCTTCCAAATCTTGGAGATCGGACCAGGCGGTCAGATCGGTGCGGGAGGGGTCGATGGCGTCGCGGTATTTTTTGAACTTGGCCGCACTCTCAGGAGAACTCGGTCCGCGTGCCAGTAGTGTCTGATTCCAGCCTTCCAATTCAGCGGGTCTGTGCGGCGTTACTGTTTGTTGAAACCAGGCCGCGACTCCTTCATCAGTCGGATTGGTCTTGACGGCGGCGGTAAATTGCTCGGCGGTGATGCCGGCAAACTCCATCAGCCGTTCGTCCATCGGGCAGGGGTAGATGTATTCCCCCTCGGTTCCGGCCAGCAGGGCGCGGCATTTGTCGATCATGCGGGCCAGATGCACATAGCCCTCCAGCGTGACTTTCATGCTGCGAGGGAAACTGGTTCTCAAGTCCATAGCTACAACAGACGATGGTTTGTGAAGGTCAGGTTCTTCACCGTGACGGCGCCGTTCTCGTACGAAATGATCCGGCGAGTCGCCGGCAGATCGGCTGAGCCGAGGCGTGTGTGGGTGTCGGTGAAGCTTTCCACGTTGTTCAGTTTGCCGTCCGTGGGCGAGTAGTAGTAGACGGTGTAGCGGGTCGTCAGATTTTTCTGCTCCTGCGTGACGGCGCTGTCTTCGACATTGATCGTAAAGGCAAACGGGGTCATGCCGGGATGGGCCATCGTCCGATTGATTTGGGTGATGCGGTTGTGTTTGAGCCGATAAAACGAGTTCGATCCGTGGATGATGAGTTTGGTGCCCAAAGGGTGCCCATCTTCCTCCATCGTCAAGGAGTATTTTCCGTCCGATTCCTCGAAGCTGCGTGGACCACGGTGGACGGCGATCATGCCGAGTTGTTCCTGTGCCCACTTTTGCGTG
>SXPO01000076.1 GCA_005793285.1 Nitrospiraceae bacterium | reverse complement strand
GGTCAGCTGGATGTGGTGTGCAATGGTTTTGACGGGGAACCGTTCGAAGTATTCGGCGTCCATCCGTGACACGAAGTCCCGGAGCACCTCGTCTTCAACCTCAGGACAGAGGGGGGCCAAGGTCGCAATCAGGGATTCTTTTCTGTCCGGCTTGTCCTCCATGCGTCGAGTATAGCCCAAGCCTGCTTCATTGTGTGAGTGCGGGGGGGCCGTTATAATGCCGGCCTATGACAGATCGTTTCAAGAAGCCGGTGGCACGAGCGGCGCGGCTCGCAAAGAAAAACGGATCGGCGGCTCTGCCTGATCCCACTCCTATTATCTTGGCTTCCGGACTGGAGCCAGGCCAGGTGGAATCGATCCTGCGATCCTACGGGCTCAGCCGCGTTCAGGATGCCGATGCGAATCTGCAGTCGATGGCCGGCGATCCGCACCAGCGGCGCCAGTTGGCGGAGATCCTGCCTCTCTTGCTTGAGGCAGTCGGGAAGACCGCCGATCCCGATCAGGCCTTGAACCATTGGGAAGGGTGGCTTGCCAGCGGAGTCAGCCGGTCGGCCATCCTGGAATATCTGCGCAGCTCTCCCCGCATGTTGGACCTGGTCTGTTCGATCTTCGGAAACAGCGACTCCCTCGCCTTTACCCTTGTCCGCGATCCTCTGCTGATTTACTGGCTGGCTGAACAGCATGTCCTGTCCAGCGCCCCGACCAGGGTGGGGATGGAGCGGGCGGTCCGGCAACAGGTCGGGCTGGTGACCGTTACGGAACTCAAGCTGGACGCGCTCAGACGGTTTCGCCGCCGGGAGATGTTGCGTATCGGGGTGCGGGATCTGCTTCGTCTGGCGGATGTGGTGGAAACCACTGCCTCCCTCTCGGACCTGGCGTCGATCCTGATCGACGAGGCTTATCGCATCGTGGATGCAGACTTACGGGCTCAGTACGGCATTCCGATGCACAAGGACCGGCAGGGGCGGTGGGTGGAGACAGGCTTTACCGTCATCGGGATGGGGAAGCTGGGGGGCTATGAGCTGAACTACAGTTCCGATGTGGACCTGCTCTATGTCTGCGAATCCCATGAGGGGGAGACCAGGCCGGTGAAGTCAGGACGGGCGAAGGCGAAGGGGACTGTGCCGAGCGGGATCTCCAATGAGGAATATTTCGAACGGCTCGCGCGGGAGTTGACGAAGGTGCTGACTGAGCAGACCCATGAAGGGTATGTCTACCGGGTGGACCTCCGCTTGCGGGCGGAAGGTTCTGTGGGGCAGCTCACCCGCACGCTCGAGGCCTATGCCAAGTACTATCGGACCAGAGGGCAGGTGTGGGAACGGTTGGCCCTTTTGAAGGCCTGGCCTGTGGCCGGCTCCATGAAGGTCGGGAAGGCCTTCATCAAAATGGTGCAGCCCTTTGTGCTGGCTTCCTCGACGAAGGGGTCTGATCTCGAAGCGGGGCTTGCGATCGTGGCGGAGGTCCGGTCGGTCAAGGAACAGATCGATGCGAAGATGGCGGAGCGGGGGCAGGAGCGGCGCAATGTGAAGCTGGGGGTCGGGGGGATCAGGGAGATCGAGTTTTTCGTCCAGACGATTCAAGTGCTGGGAGGCCAGCGCCTTCCTTCGCTTCTCGACCGCAGCACGCTGGGTGCGCTCACGCGATTCGTCCCCCTCAAGCTGATTTCCGGTAAGGAGCGGGATGCGCTGGCGGCGGCCTATGTGTTTCTGCGAGATCTGGAGCATAAGCTGCAGATGGTGCACGACTTACAGACCCATGCCTTGCCGGATGAGGAGGAGGAGCTCGAGCGTTGCGCGATCCGCATGGGCTATGACGGGGCCGATCGGCCGGCGGCGCTGAAACAGTTTCAAACCGACCATGCGGCCCATCGGACCCTCGTGCATGACCTCTTCCGCTCCTTCTTCGACAGTCCCAAGACCTCGCCTCACTTCAAGGCCACCCTGCGCGCCATGAAGGCGGCAGGCTAGCGAGTCTGCGCCGGTATCAGCCAGGGCCGTATACGTAGTATTGAGTAACCTGAAGGAGGTGCTGGCCAGGCGCGATTGGAGCGTGTAGACTCAGCGCCACTGAGAGTAATTTCATTCGTTCGGCCATTCGGCGCATAGGCATCATGGCGTTACTCAAGCAATTTTCCCCTCTCGTCGGACAGGCTCTGCGAGGCCTGCTGGTCGGTTGTGTCGTACTCCTCTGTGCGTTTCTTGGCCTGCTCGAACCCGGTGAACGGTGGGGTTTGAACGAGCTATTTGCCCTGCGAGGCGCAAGCTCTCCCCGGGCGCCGGTCGTGATCGTGTCCATCGCGGAAGATTCGTTCGATGAACTGAACCTTGCCTGGCCCTGGCCTCGCGCGCTGCATGGGAAACTGCTCGATCGAATCAGTCAAGGCCATCCTGCTGTTGTGGGATTCGACATCCTGTTCCCTGAGCCCTCTGCCAGGGGACCGGAAGACGATAGGGCCCTGGCCGAAGCAGTGGGGCGAGCCGGTCCTGTGGTTCTGGCTGCCGCATTGACCACCCTCCAGGATGATCGGTATCTCAAAGAAGATTTGAATGCGCCGACCTCCATGATCCGGCAGCAGGCCGCAGGGGTCGGCTTCGTCAACCTTGTCCTCGACAACGATGCGGTCGTCCGTTCGGCTGAGGCCAGCCGAAGGTTTCAGGGGCAGGAGCTTCCCGGCTTCGCCTCGGCTCTGGCCCGGGCCGCCTTCTCACAGGGAATGGCGAGCATGCCCTCTGCAGCTGCTCCCTTCTTGATCAACTATCGAGGCGGGCCGAAGACCTTTCAGACCGTTCCCTATTATCAGGTGCTCAACGGCGAGGTTTCACCGAAAGTCTTTACGGGGAAGATCGTGTTGGTCGGCGCGACCAGCCCCGTCCTGCACGATGTCTATCCGACTCCTGTTTCTCCCAGCGGAGAGATGGCGGGAGTGGAGATCCAGGCCAATGTCCTGGACAACCTCTTGGCGGGCGATCCGTTGAGACGGACTCCGCGCGCGCTTGCCGTGCTCTGCGCGCTGCTCGCCGGTGTTCTGTCGATCTGGCTGACGAACCGGCTGCGGCCTCTGGCTGGGTTGGGCGCGGCTATCGGAATCGGATTGGCCTATGGCGGCGTGGTGGCGGTCCTGTTCCTGTGGGACCGTCGTGTGATGGAGCTGCTGCCTGTGCCCTTGGCGCTCCTCGTCGGGTACGGGGCCACGGTGATTGAGAATTTCGTAAAGGAACAGCAGCAGCGAGCCCTGCTGATGCAGTTATTTTCGAAACATGTGTCTCCGGAAATCGCGGAGACCATTTGGCGGCAGCGCGCAGACTTTCTGGAGGGGGGGCGCTTGCGCTCGCAGAAGGCGACCGCCACGGTCCTGTTTTCCGATCTGAAGGACTTTACGCCGGTCGCCGAGCAATTGGATGCGCAGGCGTTGATGGGCTGGCTCAACGACTATACGGACCTTATGGCGCAAGTGGTCATGAGGCATGGCGGCGTGGTGGATGACTATTACGGGGATGCGATCAAGGCGAATTTCGGTGTGCCCTTTGTGCAGGCCTCTGCCGAAGGGATCGCGCGAGATGCGACGAGAGCGGTCGAGTGCGCCTTGGCTATGGGGGAGGAGCTGCGGCGATTGAACGAGGTCTGGGCCTCGCGAGGCCTCCCGTCGGTCGGGATGCGCATCGGTATTTGCACCGGCGACCTCGTGGCAGGCTGTGTGGGGAGCGCCCAGCGAATGAAATTTACGACGGTCGGCCATACCGTCAATACGGCGTCTCATCTTGAGAGCTTCGAGAAAGAATTGGGCCAGGATGATCTGGCGCACCATCCCTGCCGCATTCTGATCGGTGAATCCACGGCCGGGTTGCTCGGCGGGAAGTTCTGGATGGACCGAGTCGGGGCGCTGAGTTTGAAAGGGAAATCGAGCAGCGTGATGGTGTATCGTGTGTTCGGCGTCATCGGGGAACGGCCTTCGGCGGTGCAGGCGCCCAATCAACGCAAGTTTCTGCGAGTGCCGCTCAATGGCGAGGCCTCTGTGTCCAACGGGTTCCAGGCCTATGGGAAGGTGCGGGATCTCAGTATCGGAGGGCTGGCCATGTCGCAGCTGGCGCAATCGCTTGCCGTTGGAAAGTCGGCGCAGCTCAGGCTGGGGCTCCCTGGCGAGGCCTCGCCGGTTTGCGCGAGTGGGACCGTTGTTTGGGCCACGTCCGACCGAGCGGGATTCGCCTTTCAGGAGATGAGCGAGTCCGACCGCATCGTGTTGCAGCATTTTCTCGATGGGCAGAGGGGAAAGCTCGAACAAGTCGGTGCTGAATGAGGCTGTTCATGTATGACCGTAGAAGATTCGCGGCACATCGCCGCTGGCACGTGTGGGACAAGCAAGTGCCGCAGGGAGGGTCTATGAGGATTATCGCCGCGTTGTTCGTATTGGCGATCTTTTGTCCTGCGCTGATTTTCGCTCAGGTCTCGTCTGGTCCGCAGCCGGCCGGAGTCGTGACGAATCTGGCCGGTGTCGCGTCAGTGGTTCGGCTGGCGGCTGCCGAACCGTCCCGCTTGCAGTTTAAGGACCCGGTCTATGCCGGGGATAGGATCAGCACCGCCGCGGACTCGACCGTTCGGGTGTTATTGGGTGGCAAGGCGCTGATTACGATTCGCGAGTTCTCGAATTTCACCATCACCGAAGAGTCGAATCGATCCACCGTGAATCTTGCGAGCGGAAGCGTGACGCTGGCCGTGGCGCGTCAGCGCATGAAGCCTGGCGAGCAGGTGGATGTGCGGACGCCGAACGCGATCGCGGCCGTTCGAGGCACGGTGCTGCTGGTGGAGGTGGAGCCTCCTGCTGCTGGCGGGGCTGGCGGTGAGCAATCGGTCAGCACGTTCTCAGTGCTGAAAGGATCGGTCGAAGTGTCCTGCGCCGCCGCTGGTTGCTCGGGAAATAAAATCGTCCATGCCTTCGAGGCGGTGCGGGTCTCCGGGCTGCAGATGGGCGCGGTGGAATCGATTCCGCCGGCAAGGGCAGCCAGCCTCGCAGGTAGATTCCATGTGCCCCTGCAACCGATGGATTCGCCGGATGACGGCAATAGGCAGAAAATGGCGAAACAAGAGATCTCGAAGGCGATGGCGCTCGCGACGGTGCTTGTGCCCAATAGCGTGAGCGAACAAGCGACTGGGGGAGAGGCCAAGCCATCATCTGCGGCGAAGGCTGACGGGAACGCGGCTGCTGCGCCAGGCCAAGCGGTTTCATCTGGCGATGGAGGCCTTGCGAACGCGTCCTTCCGCGTGAGCGAGCAGATGGCTGAAAGTGAGGGGAAGCATCCATCCACGGCGGCTGGCGGGAATGCGGCTTCTGCGCCAGGCCAAGCAGTGTCGCATGGAGATGCCGCTCTTGTGAGCGCATCCTTGCCGCTCGTGAGTTCTCCCGGTAGCACGATCGCCGCAAGTGCCGTAGCCCTTGTTCCTGTTTCTCCCAAGCAGCAAAGTCAGTCGCAAACATTGTTGCCAGGGTCTGGAGCAGGACCGGCTCCGTTGCTCACAGAGGTCGCCACAGAAAAGGGTAGTAGCAGTAGTGGTGGTAGCAGTGGATCAGGAAATGGAAACTCAAGCTTCTCTCAGCGCGCTCAGGAGAAAAGGAACTCCCGTCGCTGACGCCGGTTGGCGCCCATCATTTCTATAGCCGGAAGCAGATTCTCGCCAGTCAACAATCCCGTCAGTAAGTTATTACGCTCAGCCTATCCGTCCTGTCGGTTTAATTTCCTCTATTCTGATCTGCGGTGATGAGCGCCTCATCTCTTCGCCCGGCTAAAACCCCCAAGCCAGGCTGATGGTATTGACGAAGCGGTTGTAGTTGAACATGAAGGGGAGGTTGGCGCGGCTGAAGGTGGCCTGGACGTCATAGGCGAGGACGAGGTTGCGCG
>SXPO01000075.1 GCA_005793285.1 Nitrospiraceae bacterium | reverse complement strand
CGGATCGCGAGAATGGCGGCTTGTGTGCGATCGTACACTTGCAGCTTGTGGAAAATGTTCCGGACGTGATTCTTCACGGTCTTTTCGCTCAAGTCGAGATTATTGGCGATCTCCTTGTTCGTCTTTCCATCGGCGACCAGACGGAGGACGGTGATCTCCCGCTCAGTCAAATCGTGCTCGGCCCAGGCCGATTTTTTGCCCTTCTTCTGGGCCATCAACGAAAACTCCGCCAAGATCTTGCTGGCGACGGACGGGTGAATAAGCGATTCGCCTCGATAAATCGCCCGAATGGCGGCGACGATCTGCGACGACTCTGAATCCTTGAGCAAATAGCCTGTGGCGCCGGCCCGAACCAGATCAAAGATATACTGCTGTTCCTCATACATCGTGAGGGCGACGATGCCGATATGCGGGAACTCGCGCTTGATCTGTCTGGTCGCTTCGACACCACCCATCCGCGGCATGCTGACGTCCATCAAAATTACGTCTGGAAGCAGGGCGCGGGCTTTTTCCACCACCTCAATACCGTCTTGCGCCTCGCCCAAGACATGGATGTCGTCCTTGGTCTTGAGAATCGCCGCCAGACCTTCGCGAACGACACGATGATCATCGGCGATCAACACCTTAATTTTCTCCATGACTCGCATCCTCCCTCTTGTCCTTATCGAACAACGGCACTTCGACGACGACCTTTGTGCCTCGTCCATTTTTGGATTCGACACGCCCTTCTCCGCCGACTAACCTGACCCGCTCCAAAATCCCTTTGATTCCAAAATGGTCCCACTTTTCAGGATCACGCAGGACCGTCTCCATATCGAACCCCACACCATTATCGGTGATCGTCACCCGCAGCATTTCCAGACCGATCTCCATTCGAATCGACACCCGATTCGCCTTGGCATGTTTATGGACGTTGCTCAACGCCTCCTGAATGATGCGAAAGAGGAAGATCTTGGTCCGGGGAAAGAGAGTCTGTTCATCGCCGGTGACAGTGAACTTGGCGGCAACATGCGACTCAATCTCGTACGACTTGAGATAGTTGGTAAGCGCGGGAATCAATTCCATCTTGTCGTAATGAAGCGGCCTCAGATTGAAGATCACTTGGCGGGCTTCCTGAATGGCGAGTTTGAGTTGCGCCTTGCTCTCCTTGATAGTGGCCAACCCGGCTTTCGGATTTTTTCGCATCAGCTGCAGGCACAGATCGAGCTTGAAATTAACACCCGCCAGGCTTTGGATAAAGCCGTCGTGGATTTCGCAGGCGATGCGGGTGCGCTCATCCGTCACCGCCGCACCGGTCTCTTTGACATACAACCGATAGAGGGACTGATATTTGTTGAGCGTCCGTTCGATCTCTGCTGTCGCGCGGATGCGAGCTTCGATCAGCTCCCACATAAATTTGGCGCTGGCGCCCCCAATGATCGTCACGCCCATCCGATGGAAGTCCTGCAGCAATTGCCACACTTCGGCATTGCCCGACACGTCGATAATCAAATCGACCCGTTCCATTGCTAACAACTGCCGATAGTCGCGAGTGACCGGAATCCCCAGCTGCTTGGCAAGGCTCACTCCGGGCGCTTGCTGATCGACCTCTGCCACTCCAACGATCCGCACAAGGGGGTCGTCCGCAAAGATTTCCATCAGCGCCGTGCCGCCACGGCCTGCGCCGATAATAGCGACATTGGTGGCGCCGAAACTCGCCGTTTTTCGCCGGTTGAGCTGAGATTGTGAGGTGGCCATGTCTTCGACGCTCCGCGCACACTGTTCGCTGGGACGGACGTTCGAGGCCGCTTACAGTAGTCGGGGGTGACGCAGAGAAACGAGACGGCGGCTCAGAGGACCAGCGCTCAACGCTCGCGGCGCTGTTGAGCCAGAACTTTCAGCTCATCCATGAACTGATCAATGTCCTTGAACTCACGATACACGGATGCAAACCGGACATAGGCGACCTGGTCCAACTGATGCAGCCCTTTCATCACTTCCTCACCCACCACCAGACTTTTAATTTCGCTCTCGCCCATCTCCTGGATCCGCTTTTCGATCCGATCGGCTGCGTCTTCGATCGTCGCGGTACTGACCGGCCGTTTCTCACAGGCTTTCTTAATCCCGGAAATGATCTTGGCCCGGTCGAATGACTCGCGGCGGCCGTCTTTCTTGACGACGACCGGGAGAATCTCCTCGACCCGCTCATATGTGGTGTAGCGGCGGCGGCAGCCAATACACTCGCGGCGGCGGCGAATGACTTCGCCTTCCTTGGCCATCCGCGAGTCGACCACCTTGTCTTCCAGCTCATCGCAGAAGGGACATTTCACAGGCGGTGACCCTGGCTCATGAATGGGGACTCGTTAGTAGGAATGAAAGATAGGGAACCGGTTGCACAGTGCTTTGGCTTCCAGGCGAACTTCTTCCAGCACCGCCGGTTCTTGCCGGTGCTGCAGCACACGATCAACCAACTTCACAATGTGTTTCATCTCTGGCTCCCGCATCCCTCGCGTTGAGACGATCGGAGAACCAAGCCGGATGCCGCTGGACACCGCCGGCGGCTTTTCGTCGTAGGGAACAGCATTTTTGTTCAGGATGATGCCTGCCGCATCAAGAGCGGCATCGGCATCCTTCCCCGTAATGCCCTTATTTGAGAGATTGACCAACATAAGATGCGTATCGGTCCCGCCGGAAACGATCTTGTATCCATGGTCCATCAACCCCTGTGCCAACGCTTTCGCATTGGTCAGGACCTGCTGCTGGTAGCGTTTGAACGAGGGAGACAAGGCTTCCTTGAACGCGACGGCTTTGGCCGCAATCACATGCATGAGCGGCCCGCCCTGCAGGCCTGGGAACACCAGCTTGTCGACGCCCTTCGCATACTCGGCCTTGCACATCGTGACCCCACCGCGCGGGCCCCGAAGAGTCTTATGGGTCGTCGTGGTCACAAAGTCCGCATAGGGTACGGGATTGGGATGCAGCCCCGCGGCAATAAGACCGGCAATGTGGGCAATATCGACCAGCAAATAGGCGCCGACCGATTTAGCTATGGCTTGGAAGCGTGGGAAGTCCAATATGCGGGCATAGGCACTGGCGCCGACCACGATCATGCGGGGCCTGCATTCCTCAGCGGCTTTCTGCACCGCATCATAATCAATAGTTTCTGTCTGCCTGTCCACTCCGTATGAAAACACGCGAAAGAGAATGCCGGAGAAATTGACTTTGCTCCCATGGGTCAGATGTCCCCCTTGGGCCAAATCCATCCCCAGGATCGAATCACCCGGCTTCAAGACCGACAGATAGGCCGCCATGTTGGCCTGGGAACCAGAATGCGGTTGCACGTTGACGTGCTCGGCTCCGAAGATCTCCTTACACCGCTGAATCGCCAGGTCTTCGACTGTATCTGCATGCTGACACCCGCCGTAATACCGTCTGCCTGGGTACCCCTCCGCATACTTGTTGGTCAGCACAGAACCCTGCGCGGCCAGCACAGCGGGACTGGCAAAGTTTTCCGAGGCAATCAATAGCAACTTGTCTCGCTGCCGCGTCTCTTCCGCCTCAATCGCCGCGTAGACATCGGGATCCGCTGTTTTCAGCGCATCGACTGATTCGATTCCCTCGTACATGTCGTTCTCTCTTAATCCTACGGCTGGGCTGGCGCTTCAACTTCCTGCTTCTTCACTACACACACCGTCACCGTGGCCGTCACATCTCTCGGCATCTTGATGGGCACCGTAACGGTTCCCAATTCCTTGATAGGCTGTCCCAATTGAATCTTCCGCCGGTCCACGGTAAAGCCTTGCGCGACCAACCCTTCAGCAATATCCTTGACCGTCACCGAGCCGAACATCTTGTCGTCTTTACCCACTTGCGCCTCGATGGTCAGCGTCACAGCCGACACCTTCTTGGCATGGGTTTCGATCTCTAGCTTTTCTTTCTTGGCCTTTTCCGCCGCCGCCCGTTTGGCATGCTCAAAGGCTTTGATGCTCCGGCTATCGGCTTCAACCGCCTTGCGGCGAGGCAGCAAGAAATTCCTGGCAAATCCATCAGCTACGTTAATGACATCGCCGAGGTGCCCTACACCGTCCATTGTCTCTTGCAAAATGACTTTCATACCCCTCACTCCTTCTCTGAGAAAGGAGTGGAGAATACTGGGACGACTGCAAAAAGTCAATTCAGATCGGTAGGTTTTACCGGATAACGGCAAGCGCCCGGCCTACCTTTGCAAAGGCCTCCACGGCCCGTTCCAACTGGACTCTCGTGTGGGCCGCCGACATCTGAACTCTAATTCTAGCCTGGCTTTCTGGGACAACGGGGTAACTAAACCCGACGACGTAGACAGCTTCATTCAACAGCGCCTCGGCCATTGAGGTTGCAAGTGCGGCCTCCCCTAACATGACAGGAATAATAGGATGTTCGCCCTGAACGAGACGGAATCCCAGCACAGTTAGCTGGGCCCGAAAAAACACCGCGTTGGCATGGAGCCGCTCGCGCAACTCATCTCCTTTTGCCACAAGGTCAAGTGCGCACAAGGCTCCGGCTGCCACAGCAGGCGGGAGCGCATTCGAGAACAGATAGGGTCTCGACCGCTGGCGCAGTAATTCGACGATCTCAGCCTTGCCTGAGGTAAATCCTCCCGTGGCTCCCCCCAGCGTCTTTCCCAGGGTACTGGTGACAATGTCCACGCGATCAGCCAGGCCGTAATGGGCCGGGGTACCCCTCCCCTTGGGGCCAAGGACACCGGTTGCATGGCTGTCGTCCACCACCACCGCCGCATCATACCGCTCGGCAAGCTCGACAATCCGGTCAAGTCTGGCCAGATCCCCATCCATCGAAAACACTCCGTCGGTCACGATGAGTCGTACCCGGCTGTTGTGCGATGCCTTCAACCGCCCTTCAAGCTCACCCATGTCCGAATGGGCATATCGCAATCGTGTCGCCTTACAGAGCCGGATGCCGTCGATTAGGCTGGCATGGTTCAAGGCATCGCTGATGACGACATCGCGCTCATCCACCAGCGCTTCGAATAATCCTCCGTTGGCACCGAAACAGGAGCTGTAGAGCACCGTGTCTTCGGTGCCCAGAAACCCGCTGACAGCCTGCTCCAGCCGCTTGTGCAAGTCCTGCGTGCCGCAGATAAACCGCACCGACGCCATACCGTATCCGTGCCTCTTCAAGCCGTCCATGGCGGCCTGAACAATCTCCGGATGATTTGCCAACCCGAGATAGTTATTCGCGCAAAGATTCAGGACCGAGACTCGATCCACCAGGATATCCGAGCCTTGAGGCCCCAGAATACGCCGCTCGGACTTATAGAGGCCTTTTGCGCGGATGTCGGCAAGCTGTTGTTGAAGAACGTTCTGGAGAGAATCGTACGCCATGAATTGTCGTTGCAAGACTCGCGTGACGGGCGAGACGTGCGCGCAATGGAATTTTATCTAGTCGCGCTTTTCTCGCATGTCCCGCCTGTCGCGCGCGCTACGGAATCAACACCACTTTCCCGCATTGCCCGGATCGGATCAACTCGAATCCTGTCGCAAATTCGGCCATTGGGAAGAAATGCGTAATCACCGGTCGGATATTCAGGCCTGCCTTGAAGAGCCCCGCCAGCCTATACCAGGTCCCAAACAAACGCCGGCCGGTCACTCCATATACGCGAATGCCCTTAAAAATGATCTCGTTCGGCAGATCGAAACAGACTGAGCCGGTTGGAATCCCGAAAAGGGTCACTCGCCCGCCGTTTTTCACGGCACGGAAGGCTTGGTGCATCGCAACCGGATTGCCTGACATTTCCAACGCTGCATCAACTCCTTCGCCGGCCGTCAGCTCGCGAATCGCCTCATTGACTGCCTCCGGATGACCGGTCTTCACATTCACCGTGAGGTCTGCACCCACTTGTTTGGCCAATCCCAGCCGGTACTCGCTCGTATCAGTTGCGATAATGACAGCCGCGCCAGATACGCGGGCGATGGCGATAGCAAATAGACCGGTCGGTCCGCACCCCGTCACCAAAACCGTATGGCCGGTGAGGTCTTCTGCAAGAGCGGCATCGACGGCATTTCCGAGGGGTTCCTGAACACAGGCAAGCTCCGGAGGAATCTCCGCAGCAGTGCGCCACAAGACGCCTTCAGGCAGCGCGACATACTCGGCATACGAGCCGTCGCAATCGATGCCAAGGATTCGGTACCGTGTGCAGACATGTGCCTGCCCGGTTCGGCATTGAAAACACGCACCACAGGTAATGTGCGATTCGGCTGCGACATAATCGCCGACCTTCACCAGCGACACCTCACGTCCGGCCTCCACCACCTGGCCGCATAACTCATGGCCGATGATACGAGGAGGATGCACGCGCTCTTGAGCCCACTCATCCCAACGATAAATATGGGCGTCAGTTCCGCACAATGAAGTCGCGGCAACCTTGACGATGACGTCGTGCGGGCCGGGCGTGGGATCCGGCCAACTCATCACAGTCAAACCTGGGGCAGCCGTTGTTTTGACCAGCGCTCTCATGGAACCATTCTATACCAACCGTCTGAGCCTCACACCTGTGTTTTAGCTATAAACAAGTTGCGCGGGACTGTCCCTGATGAGTAGGATTAACGGACATGTCTTGCTCGGTCCCCCGATACCTCCTGTTGGCCTCCGGCCTCTTCGGAATGCTGTCGGGCCCAACGGCATTACTGCCGATCGCACAGGCGGCGTCCCCACCAGCTGCCACGCAGACAGTCCCGACGGGAAAACACTCGGTCGTCTTCGATTTTGCCGGCCTGGACGCGTCCGGAGATATCCGCGTCGGCAACTCACTCACGTTGTCGCTGACACTCTACGGAGCTGTTCAGGGCAACGCCCCCTTGGTCGCCATTTGCGAATCGATCCACTTCGAACGGCAAATCGTCACGATGGAACCGGATTCTCGCTCCATGGAAATGCATGCCACCGCTATTCTCGAACCCATTGCTCTAGGAAAACTCTCCGTATCGCCAAAAGTCGCGCGCATCCAAGTCACCTTTGCTCGGACTCGGGCCGACAAGAAATTGGAACGGGTGATGAAACGGATCGTCTATATCACGCTGGGAACATCTGCGCCGCAACACAACCACGCCGATCTTCCCCCTCCACGTCTGTACGAGCCAGGCGAAGAAGATACCAGCAACGATGACATGCTGCCCGAGGCAACACTCATCGCCGACAACTCGCTGGTGGAAGAAAATCTGTTGTCGTTGCCTGCCCCAGAACCTGGACCGACCTATTGGCAGCAGGTCAGCGCGCTCCTGAGCCAAAGCTGGGGCCGTACGGCGCACCAGGTGCGCCATGCTCCGTCGAGCGAAACCGTTCATGTTCGGTTTCGCATGTACCCGAATGGGCGGGCTCAGTTGATCCAGATTGAAAAGGGCTCCGGCTCGCGCGAAATCAATG
>SXPO01000074.1 GCA_005793285.1 Nitrospiraceae bacterium | reverse complement strand
CAGCGCCTGGCGCACACGTTCGCTGACGTTCACCGGCCCTGGATTCAGGAGCACCATATTTCTCCCCCTCCCCTACTACAGGGGCATGACCGGCTTCCCTTTACTGCGCGCATTGACTGAGCCCATTCTGCACATTCTGATTGTGCGCGGGCAGCGAGCACACGGGAAGCTTGTCGCGCCCCTATCCCTCAACCGCTCTCATAAACCGCTTTGTGATGTCCGGCGGATCGAGCAGAACCCGTTCCGCTTCTTCCTGAAATTCGTTGACCTTGATCAACAACATGCTGGGTCCGTCTTTTTTGAGCAGATCTTTGAATTCGTAAATCAGGTCGTCGCGGTCAAGCACCCGGACAGTGTTCACATACCCCGCCGCCTTCGCCACTTTCTCCAGCGGCACGACATTGGAGATCGTCGGCTGATTCCCGGTGGTTCCGTAGACTTCGTTATCGAACACCACATGGATAAAATTTTTCGGCTTCAATGCTCCTACGGTCGCCAGGGTTCCCATCCCCATCAGCACGTTGCCGTCGCCGTCAAAAGTCACGACCTGCTTATGGGGCTTTGCCAGCGCCACGCCCAGCGCAATGGCCGACGCGTTGCCCATCGAGCCGATCATATAAAAATGCGTCGGCCGGTCGGCGATCTTCTGAGCCTCGCGCGAGGGGAATCCGTTGCAGACGACAACCGGTTGATCCGTCAACAGTTCAAGCAGCGCCGCCATGGCCTGCGCCCGGCTGATCAGCGTTCCTTCTTCCGGTCTCATGTTCGCCCCTCCAGACCACGCGAGACGAGCGCGACCGGCGAGACTCGACCCACAGAAGATCCTGCACGTCTCGCGTCGCTCGCTTCTCTCGCTTTTCTCGCCGACGGCGTCACGGATGCAACCCTTTCACGACGCCCTTTGTAATGAACAACGCCACAGGAATCTGCTGTTTCCTAAAGGTCTCCGCCACCCATGTAAAATCATCACCCGCCGTTTTCTCGGTCAGCGTGCGGTGCGGAATTTTCATCGTATCGAGAAACTGCGGCATGACTTCGCCCATCACAAGATGCTCCGGCGCATCCTTCCCCCCTTGCCCTCTCCATGACACAATGAGAATGCAGGGCTGCCGATAAATCACATTCAGTGAGATCAGCGCGTTGAGCGAGGTTCCCAGTCCTGAATTCTGCATCAACACTGCCGGCATCTTGCCGGCCATATACGCGCCCGCTGCCATACCCACCGCTTCATCTTCACGAACCGCGGGCGTATACAACCGGCGGTCCATCAACTCGGCGATGATCCCGCCGAGGATCGAATCGGGCACGCCGGTAAAAAAATTCACCCCTAGATCCTGAAGGGATTGTACAAAGACGTCGCTTTCAATCATGCCCTACATGCCCCTCTTGCCTTCTCGTGGATGCTCTACATGCATCACGGCGGAAAACCGGCGCATTATAAGACTAGACGCCTGTGATTCTCAAGGAACCTCGGCAGGTTGCGTTCACCATTCCCTCATGGTAGCGTTCATAGTGAATCTCTGGTCTTCCCTCGGCGAATAGCATGCACTACTTCAACTCGCCGCCGTCTTATCTCGACCTTTCTCTGCTCATCATGATGGGGCTGTTGATCAGCGTCACGCCTTTGTGGGCCGTTCCGATGGTCAATGACCCGAAGGGATTCCACGACATCGCCTGGGGAACCTCCCTGACGGCGCGCCAAGATCTGGAAACCATCCATTCAGGAACTCATCTCACAGAATACCGGCCCAAGACTACTCGATCGACGTTTGCCGGCGTCGAAATGACCAGCATGCTCTATGTATCGGTCGACGACCAGTTTGCCCGGGTGACGATCCGGTACGAAGGCGAGCAGGTCCATAAACAGGTGCTGAATTTCTTAGAGGCTCAGTTTGGATCTCTGCAGCGCGTGCCAGGACAGATGGCGCGGGGCCTCAACCAACAATATACCTGGCGCGGCTCAGACACCGAGATCACTGTCACCTATCAAGCCGGGACAGAACGCGGCTATCTCTTTATCGACAGTCGAACGCTCGCGCCGCGCTTCAATGACGACATTACCGATTCGGCGGAATAACATGACTCCCACCAGATGGCTCACTCAAGCCGGTCCGTGGGGAGGGATTGTCCTCTGCTTGGTTCTGCAAACTACGCCCGCGCCGGCGGTTCCCATTGCCGATGACCCCAATGGATTTGAAGGCATTCCCTGGGGCGCACGATTGTCAGACCAAGACCGCTTCGTCCTTATCGAAGAGGCCGACCACATACGAACGTACGAACCCAGGGAACAGCCGCCAAGATTAGGGGCCACCCCTGTCGACTCCATGCGTTTCACGACTTTTCAGAACCGGTTTGGCCGCGCGGCCGTTCGCTACAGCAGCACCGTGACGCATGAAGCGATTCTCGCCTATTTGCAATCCACATACGGCCCGCTGGACAGAACGCCCGGGCAAATCGCCGTCGGCCCGGTGAAAGTCTATGCCTGGCACGGCTTCCATACAGACGTCACCCTGCGTTTCGAGTCGAGCCTTGATCACGGCGTTATCTTTTTTGAGAGTCGCACGTTACGCGAGCGATGGCCGGAAGAAAGCCATTCCACAGTATTTTGACCCCGGCCCGGTCAAAAACCCATTGCTTGCCCTCAACGAATCGGCCATGTTAACTTTCATGGTAAGTAATCACTCACTCACCATGGAACAAGCCACGAACTCACCACGTAGACCGTCACGAACTTCTGGGCCTGAACGCCAAGCCGGCTTGATCAGCGCCGCCGCATCGCTGTTTGCCGCAAATGGCTTTCAGGGTACCACGACGAAGGAAATCGCGAAGGCGGCCGACGTCAGTGAAGCGCTGCTCTTCAAATACTTTCCCACCAAACGTGCGCTGTATGCCGCCATTCTGGCGGAAAAGGCGCAATACTCCGAGTTGCGGGACGCAGCGGAAGAAGCAGCCAAGAAGCAAGACGATACAGCCCTGCTCACATTGCTGGCCAGTTATCGGATCAAAAAAGGCGCAGACCCGACGATGCTCCGATTGCTCCTCTTCAGCGCCCTGGAAGGGCATGAACTGTCCGATATGTTTTTTCAACAACAATACAGGACCTTTCACGATCT
>SXPO01000010.1 GCA_005793285.1 Nitrospiraceae bacterium | reverse complement strand
GTGCTGAGCATGAACGGCGCTCCGAGAATTGCGCCTAACCCGACATCGGTTTCTTCCTGGCTCTCTCCGAAGAAAATGGCGATGATCGGAATGGACGTTTCCGGCAAGGTCGTGCCAATCGCCGCAAAAATGCTGCCCACCGCGCCTTCCGACACCCCAAGGCGTTTCCCGAGCCATTCGACGGCGTTGGTGAACAGCGCGCAGCCGCCCAGCGTCACAGCGACGGAGGCGACAAACATGAGGACATAGAGCATAGTGGTCACGAATCGCCTCGCAAGCTGAGCGGTAAAAAGTGAAAAGGAAAAAGTATCTCCACGGTCGGTGTGTTCTTATGACGGCCGATGACCTGTGCGCTGCCCGCCGTCATAGGCACGAGAGGCCGCTTCCATGATCTTCTTGAGCGGGCGACCGGTTCGATCGGCGATCTTCTTGCAATCGATATATTCCGGTGCGGCCTTCTCCCACCCGGCGCCTATGGCGGCGACTTTCATGCGGACGATTCCGCCTGGCACCTTCACGGAGACAAAGCGCCGGGGGAGAATGTGTCTGCTCAGTTCCTGGATACGTAGCCCCAGGGCCGGAGTTTCTTGGAACAAGATCTCTAGTACCGCATCGGCTTGATCGCGCGCAACAAGACAACTCAATACCACACCGGGCCGGCTCCGTTTCATAATGGCCGGAATCAGGGCAACGTCCACCGCGCCGACCGCAAACAGCCGCTCCATCACATGCTCATACGCTTGTGGATTGAGATCATCGAGATTCGTTTCGATTTGCGTAATATGGTCGGTCGGGCGTCCTGCCCGGGGAGACTCCTCCGAGAGAAACACGCGCAGGGCATTCGGCCACCCTTCCGGATCTCGATCACCGGCGCCATATCCGACCATCGCGGTTTCTATCACCGAGGCTGCGCCGAACTCCGATGTCAGCGTCCGAAGCAGCGCCATCCCTGTCGGCGTCGCCAGCTCACAGCGGGGTCCGTCGGAGTATACCGGAATTCCTTGTGCCAACGCAGCGACAGCCGGCCCTGGCACCGGCAAGAGTCCGTGTGAGGTCTGAATCGTGCCGGCTCCGACATTGACCGCGGAGGCTGTGACCCGGGTGACGTTCAAAAGATGGCAACCCAAGATACCGCCGACCACATCGATAAAGGAATCCATCACGCCGACTTCATGAAAATGCACATCGCGCGTCGCAACTCGATGGGCCAGACCTTCCGCCTCAGCCAGCCGATCGAAGGCGGCGCGGCTCTGTGTCTTCACAGGATCGGGCAGAGTGCTGGCAGCAAGAATTCGCCGAATACGGGATAAGCTGAGGGGACGTTGAAACCCGCGTTGGATGACGACATCCACCTTCGTGGCATGGAGGGCGCCGCGCCGGACTTCGCGCTGACGCAATCGGTAGCCGTTCAGCTTGAGGCCTGTGAGTCCGTCGATCAATTGCGCCCATGGCAAGCCGGCGTTCACCAATGCGCCCAGCACCATGTCCCCGCTGATTCCAGAGAAACAATCAAAATGCAGATGCCGTCCCACTATATCCTCCGTTCAATAGCCGCCCATCTTACCCAAGGCGCCGGTCAACGGCAATCCATGCCGACGGCTCATTGACAGTCTGTAGTGGCTATGCTATCCCCCTGTGCCATGCAACTGAGTCGGTGCGCCGGCCTCTCTACGATCCCTTTCTCGACATTCTTATGAGTATGTGCTCGTCGGTTTCAACGCGAGTTCGAACCGTTCTGCGAAGAACGCTCCCTCTCGCCGGACTACTTGTCGGTCTGTGCCTTCCGCTGCTGCTTTCGAACGACGGATGGGCGGAGAACAAACAGCCTCGAGCTCCCAGACCGGAGCCGGAGTTGAAGATTCTCGACGTGAATATCGCGCCGAACCCGTACAGGCCTGGAAACGGACCGCTTCAGTTTGCCGTCAGCATGCGATTACCGAAGGAATTGGATGGAGCCATGATTCTGGAGGTCACGTCGCTGATCAGTTCTCCGTCGAAGACCTCACTTCGCTTTCTCTCTCACCGTCGGCCGGTGGAAGCGCATCCTGTTGCCGGTGTCACGGAACGGCCCACGCTTTCCATTGAACTCTCCTGGGACGGGCACGATCATCGTAAACGGCTCGCCGGATCCGGCACCTATTCCTACGAAGTGCGGATGAAGTTGCTGAAGGATGGAGACAAGGGCCTTCGCACGATGATGGTCTCGTGGCCGAAGCGGGGCACGTTGGAAGTGAAATGAGACTCCGCGTGACGTGCGAGATCCGGCTCTTACCTTTCGCGCTTGTCGCGCATTTCTCGCCTGTCGAGCCTTGTGTCTAGGATATTGATTCGGTGCGCGAGGCAGCCGGCTCCGAATCCATTGTCGATATTCATCACGCCGACACCAGCCGCGCAAGAATTCAGCATCGTCAGTAGGGCCGCCAATCCGCCGAAACTGGCGCCGTACCCACGGCTGGTTGGCACCGCAACGACCGGGCATTCCACCAGGCCTCCCACTACGCTGGGCAGCACGCCATCCATGCCTGCGGCAACGATGATGACCCGAGCATCGAACAGACGCTCTTTTTTCCCCAACAATCGGTGGAGCCCTGCCACTCCGACGTCATACAGCCGCTCAACGTGGCTGCCCATGATTTCAGCTGTGATGCGGGCCTCCTCGGCCACCGGCACATCTGCGGTGCCTGCCGTCACAATCAGGACATGGCCCTGCCGCTTTTGTGAAGATGGAGCGATGGCAACGATACGCGCGTCGGCATGGTAGCGGGCTCGCCGATCCAAACGGCATATGGCACGTGCGACCGCTGGTTCCGCGCGTGTAGCGAGAAAAGGGCCTCGCTTCTTGATAAAGGATCGGGCAATAGCCACTACCTGGGCAGTGGTCTTGCCTTCACAGAGTACGACTTCAGGAAACCCCTGGCGTAGCGACCGGTGATGATCGAGCGAGGCAAAGCCAAGGTCTTCAAAGGGGAGGGATCGCAGGCGCTGAAGCGCCTGGTCTACGGTGACTTGTCCCTGACGGATCTGTCGTACCAACTGTTCAAGTTTTTCGGGTCTCATACTGATCCTTTTTCCGGTTTTGCGTCGCGCTCCATCAAATCGCTGACGGCTTTCCGGCAGGGCTTCTGGTTGAACAACACGGCATTGATTTCCTGTGTAATGGGCATGTCCACAGCATGCCGCCGCGCCAACGTTAAGGCTGCTCGCGCCGTCCGCACGCCTTCCGCGACTGCATGCATTCCGCCCACGATGGTATCCAGCGACTCGCCCTTACCAAGCCGGATTCCCACTGTGTAGTTGCGACTGAGCGTTCCCGTGCAGGTCAGCACCAGATCGCCGATGCCGGAGAGCCCATAGAATGTCCGCGGGTCGGCTCCCATTGCCGCGCCCAAGCGAACGATCTCGGCCAATCCTCTGGTGATCAGCGCGGCACGCGCATTCAGTCCAAGTTCCAATCCGTCGACCACACCGGCTGCCAGCGCCATGACGTTCTTCAGGGCTCCGCCGAGC
>SXPO01000073.1 GCA_005793285.1 Nitrospiraceae bacterium | reverse complement strand
CCTCCACCATGAGCGTCTCTCGGACATGAGACCGGATACGGTCGTCATCCTTGAACATCAACCTGTCTATACGCTGGGACGCAGCACACACATATCCGATTGGGGCGGCGATGAAGCTCTCTTACGCGCCAATGGAACGGCACTGCACCGGGTGAACCGTGGAGGATCAGCTACCTACCACGGCCCCGGACAAATCGTTGCGTACCCGATCCTCAGGCTGACTCAGCACGCAACTGGCCCAAGACGACTCGTCTGGCTGTTTGAAGACGTGATTATTCGCCTGCTCAAACACTGGGGCATCGACGGCCATCGAATCGAGAAGAAGCCGGGTATCTGGGTGCTGACGCCTCAACCGGCAAAAATTGCGTCTATCGGAATCCGCATCGAACGAGGCATTACATTGCATGGATTCGCGCTCAACGTCGATATGGACCTGGCGCCGTTTCAACGAATCCATCCTTGCGGATTCACCGATTGCCTGGTCAGCTCCATGAGCGCGCTACGCGGCAAAACCATCCCGCTCGACAAGGTCAAAGATGATCTCGCCCGAATATTCGGTGAGGTGTTTTCGATTGAATGGACAACCGTGGCAGAGCGTTCCGACAACCGCCTTGTTGCAACCAATGAACTCGCGCCGATCAACCGGTTCAACTTGTAACGGATCGAGGGCTTATGCAAGAGCTTGACACCCACACCTTTCGTTTGGCGGTCGCGCAATTCGATCGAGCGGCTGAGGCGATGCAGTTGGACCCAGACCTACGTGAGCGGTTGAAGCTGCCCCAACGTTCGCTCATCGTCAGCCTGCCGGTACGTATGGATGATGGACGGGTGGAAGTCTTTACCGGCTATCGGGTACAACACGACTCCTCGCGCGGCCCCTGCAAAGGAGGCATTCGGTATCATCAGGACGTGAGCCTTGGAGAGGTCTCGGCCCTCGCCATGTGGATGACATGGAAATGCGCCTTGGCGGGCTTGCCCTATGGCGGAGCCAAAGGCGGTATCCAGGTCTCTCCAAAGAGGTTATCCCGCGCTGAATTACAGCGACTGACTCGGCGCTATGCCGCTGAAATTTTCCCTCTCATTGGCCCGGACAAAGACGTGCCGGCCCCCGACGTGGGAACCGACGCGCAAGTCATGTCGTGGATCATGGATACCTACAGCCAACAGGTCGGCTATGCGGTTCCAGGCGTGGTGACCGGCAAACCGCTCTCGCTCGGCGGCAGCCTCGGACGCGAAGAAGCCACGGGACGAGGGGTCGTCTATGCCACACTGGAAGCGCTCCGCCACCTCAAGCTCTCGATCGAGCATGCGACCGTGGCCATCCAAGGCTTCGGGAATGTCGGCTCCCACACCGCGCTCATCATGCAGCAAGAGGGCGCGCGAGTCGTTGCCGTCAGCGATGTGCTCGGAGGCATCTACAATGCAAAGGGATTGGATGTCCCTGAACTGATCAGACGGTACCGGAACTCAGGACAATCGCTCTCTGATATGAAGATGGGGGAGCCCATCACGAATGAGGAATTACTGCAACTGGACTGTACGGTACTCGTTCCCGCAGCCCTCTCAGAGCAAATTACTGAAGCAAATGCCGATCGTCTTCGCTGTCGCATTCTGTCGGAGGGAGCGAACGGCCCAACGACCCTGGAAGCCGACCACATACTCGAAGAAAAAGGCATCTTTATCATTCCCGACATTCTGGCAAATTCAGGCGGAGTGATCGTGTCATATTTCGAGTGGGTGCAAGATCTTCAACGATTCTTTTGGAGCGCGAACGATATTCAGCGGCGGTTGCACGATATCATCACGTCGGCCTTTCATCGCACCCTTCAGTTCTCGATCGAACGGCGGACATCGATGCGCATGGCGGCGCTCATGAATGGGATCGACCAAGTCGCTCAAGCGCATCTGCAACGCGGACTGTATCCATAACGGAGCGGCAGCCAATGGCGCGAAACGAAATCGCGGCAGCTTGGGAACAGCATTGCGTCGTGGGCTGGCCCCAATTCTCAAGCCCACACCAAGGCCCGTTGATGACTCTGGATACCGTCATCAGCGGGTGTGTGGTCTTCTTTCTGGACAGTCCCGAAGGACTCGACCACCAACGAATGGCCCTGGTGAGAGATTGTTTGGATGAGCTACAAGAGCTGACAGCGGAACTGGACACAGACTCCCAACCATACTTTCTCCGTCTGCGACAGCTCGGAGAAATGCTGCTGACCACGACGCCACAGCCATAATCGCAGGTCGGGAATAAAGGAGAAGAGAATGGGAAAGCATCACGTGGCACTCATATTGGTCTTGGCTATTGTAGGCTCCTTCGCCGGCCTTACCCCTTCGGCTCACGCCGAACCCTATGAACTGAGCAAGCACGATGTGACAGAGTCTGCATCGATTTCGAGCGCCACCATCTCGCTTTTCGGCATTAAACTCGGCGACTCAGAGACCGCCGCCATCGAGACCCTGGTCAATGGAACGATAGCAGGTGTCACGGCCGAGCAGGAAGCGGCCTTCATCTTCCTGCTCGATCAGCGAAAGCCGACCGGCCCCATGGCCGGCGTGCGCATTCAGGATGGGAAAGTCGATTTGATTTTCATCAACAACCGATTTACGCACAAGACCAGAGGTATCTTCCGTAACGTACTGAACAGCGAAAGCCCGGATGACATCCGTAAATTGCTGGGCAAGGAAGACTCCGGCGACGAAAACGTCCTGGGCGCCGTCCTGGCCTACGATAAGCAGGGTTTTCAGGTGAACTATCTGGGGAAAGACATCAACATTGAATTTGCGCAGCCGCGTTAGCCCGCAAGATTCATGACGATATCTACTGCATGGTTTCAGTTACGCGCAGGCCATAGTCGATGAGGCTCTTGGCGGTGTTCCAACGCCGCTGGGAGTTGAGGATGACGAGCAACAGATCTCTCCCGTTGTGAGAGACTTTGGCAATCAAACATCGCCCGGCTTTTGACGTGAATCCTGTCTTTACCCCCTCGACGCCTGGAATGCGGCCCAATAGACGATTGGTATTGTGCAGAAGATAGGCCCGCTGGCCGCTCACCGGCGTGATCATCTCTCGTTCTTCACGCACGAGTTCACGGAATACCGGATTCTGCATCGCGGCTTCACTGAGCCGAGCCAGATCCTCAGCTGTTGAATAGTGCTCCGCTCCATCAAACCCGCACCCATTGTTGAAATGGGTATTATTCAGCCCCAGCTCGAACGCCTTGGCATTCATCAACGCGACAAATTGCGGCTCGTCGCCTCCGACATGTTCGACAGCCGCCAGACAGGCATCATTGGCAGAAACAATCAGCATCGCCTTGAGCAAATCTCCGAGACGAAACACCTCGCCGGTTTTCAAGCGCAAATGCGTCTTTGGTGCGCGCGCGGCGTTCTTGCTGATCGTGGCCTGTTCATCCAAATGACCTCGTTCGAGAATGACGAGCGCCGACATGATTTTCGTCAAACTCGCCGGAGACATCCGTTTCTCAGGCTCATACTCGTAGAGGACCCGGCCTGAACGAAGTTCTTTCAGCAACACACTATGAGCGGGGACGGTTCTCCAGGGCAGATCCCGAGACGATCCACCACTGTCCTGAGCCACCTCTCCATTATGACGGTTGTGATGTATGGATTTGGCAGAGGCGGTGGACGGAGACCCAGCCAACAAGCATGCGCATAGAGCTATCCCCGCTCCGAATGCGCCAAAAGACCGACACGCTGACCACGGCATCCGGTGATGCTGAATTGGATTATCCTGCATGACGATGATAACTGCCTTTCACAGTGAGTATGTCTCCCGCACCTTATCACCTTTCAGCCCACTATCAATCACTTTATGAAAAAACCGGAGCAGATCGGCCAGATCAAGCCAGAACCCGCAGTTGAGACAACGGGCATAGATTCTCCTGTTGATGAGGGTATAGTGCCGCTCGACCATCATGAACCCTTTGCACTTGAGACACTGCATACATACCCTATTCTCTCCGCTTATCGAAGGCGGTTCATCACCAGCGCCACACATCCGGCAAGCAATCCACCGCCGATGAGCGTGGTGCCGAAATAGACAAAGACGTTGGTACCCCCGACCGGCTGAGTCCCCTCCCACAAGTCGCGCACCCCGCCCTGCACCATGAGGACCGACAAGGTCATCAGCGCCCCCATAAGAAACCACCAGGCAAAGGATCGAAGCGCCATTGTTAGTCTCGCATCGCACGCGGCAACTCGCTTGTGGCCACTCTAGCGAAGGACCCTAGGGCTGTCAAGAATCGCGGCCATGGCTCGAACAATGCCGAACCACCAGGGGGACCCTGCAATGTTCCAAGCTGAAATCCTACTCTTTCACCTCTGGACTCAAGACCGGTTTCACCCCACGATGAAGAAAGATGGAGACGCTGCCGCTTCCGTTGTCAGCAACTGCCAGCCCCGGCTCTTCCGTCCCCGTCGTCGTCACACGAAAAGAAGCGATCGCGAATGGGCCAGCCTTTGTCCGGTAGTTTCGAGGCGGATAGTGGAAGGTTCCATCCCCTTTCCCGAACAAGATCGACAAATCACTCGATTGGAGATTCACGATGGCCACATCCATCCAGCGGTCTCCATTGAAGTCCCGCGCAAGCCCGAAATTAGGCCCCGCATTGGCGCCGGAATCCTTACCGGGACGAAAGGTGGCATTGCCGTTGCCGAGTAGCGTCGTGAAACTGTCTCGTTCCCCGTTGATCACTAACAAATCACTGTTCTGATCGTTGTCGAAATCTGCGAAGCTGACTCCCAGCGGTCGCTTTCCCGCTGAATAGTCCTTGGGGCCACGAAACGAGCCATCGCCATTCCCCAGCCAAATCGACACCGCATTCGACATGGGCCCTCCGTTCGTAACCACCAAATCCAGCCTCCCATCCCGATCGAGATCAGACAGGGCCACAGAAGTCGGCGTGTCGCCGTACTCATATTGCGCGCCATGCCGAAACTCCCCCGTCCCGGCGCCCAGGAAAATCTTGACCTTGTCGTTGCGAAGCGCCACGACCAAGTCGGAATGATGATCGCCGTTCACATCGCCGATCGCCAATGCGACCGGCGTCCGATACACCGGATAGTGGGGCCCTTCGACGAATTTTCCATTCCCATGTCCGAGCAAAATCGCGATTTCGTCGCCGCCGGGACAGGCTATCGCCACATCGGCATGCCCGTCATGATTGAAATCATCCATCGCAAGCGCGCGTGGCTCCTGACAGACATGCACCTGCACTTGATCCTGAAAGGTTCCATCGCCGTTGCCTAATAGGATCGAGAGCGTGTTGCTCGCGATATTCGTGGTAACCAGATCCGTGAGAGAGTCGTGATTAAGATCTCCGGTTGTGATCGTGGTTGGATTCTTGCCGACTTTGTAGCTGGCAAAGTAATAAAAGAGATCCGGTGGATTATACGGTTCTGCTTTGGAACAGGCGATGACACCGCCCAGCACCAAACAGACCGACAGCGCAGCAAGAATATGCCTTATGGAATGGGAATCCCTGAAGCTTGACACACTCACGCTGTCTTCCTATACCGACAAGGACGTACCGATAGGCCTATTGCGCCGCTGCCCAGAATGCCCAGTATACAGAGGCATTCTTTTCTCTGGCAATGTTGCAGAACATACATAGGAACCTTTGAATTTCACTCTCTGCTTGAGCTAGAATACAGCCTCTTTTTT
>SXPO01000072.1 GCA_005793285.1 Nitrospiraceae bacterium | reverse complement strand
CGAACGGATGATTGCCAGGCTTCGAAGGCCTTTTCGGCAGACCAAGCCGAAGCGGCGGCGGTCTCCCCTCCGTTTCACGCCGAACATGAGCAAGGCGGACTTCGAAAAGATGGTTGCGCGCGCGCAGGAATACATCAAGGCTGGAGATATCTTTCAATGTGTGTTGTCCCAGCGATGGGAGACGAATTTGCACGCATCGCCGTTTCAGCTCTATCGGGCGCTGCGCGTCGTCAACCCGTCGCCCTACATGTATTATCTGCGTATCGCCGGGGTGGAACTCGTCGGCTCCTCGCCCGAAATACTTGTGCGGTGCGAAGACGGGCTGGTGTCGGTGCGTCCGATCGCTGGGACGCGGCGGCGGGGGGAGACGGTCGAGGAAGATGCGCAGCTTGAACGCCGTCTCCTGGCGGATACCAAGGAGCGGGCCGAGCATATCATGCTGGTCGATTTAGGCCGCAACGACGTCGGGCGGGTGGCTGAGCAAGGATCAGTGCACGTCGAATCGCTGATGAACATCGAGCGGTACTCACATGTCATGCACATCGTGTCGAATGTCACAGGAAAACTGGAGAAGTCCAAAACTGTGTACGATGTGCTGAAGGCCTGCTTCCCGGCCGGCACCGTATCCGGCGCGCCGAAAATCAGAGCGATGGAGATCATCGAGGAGTTGGAGCCCACGAAACGCGGCCCCTATGCCGGCGCTGTGGGGTACCTCAGTTTTTCCGGCAACATGGATATGTGCATCAATATTCGGACAGTGGTGGTGTCCCGCCATCGGGCGTTTATTCAGGCAGGGGCCGGCATCGTCGCCGATTCGAACCCGGAGCACGAGTACGAAGAGACCTGCAACAAGACCCGGGCGATGATGAAAGCGGTCGAGCTGGCGGAGCAGGGACTGGAATGAAGTGCCTGGTGCGCGAGAAGGGCGAGAAGGGCGAGAAAGGCGCGACGTGCGTTTCGCGTGAGTCCCGCTCGTCCCGCGGAAGGAGCATCCGATGCTCCTGATCATCTACAACTACGATTCCTTTACGTACAACCTGGTCCAGTATCTCGGCGAATTGGGCGAAGATGTCCGGGTGTACCGCAATGACAAGATTACGCTTGGGCAGATCGAGGATCTGCATCCCAGCCGGATCGTCATTTCCCCCGGCCCCTGCACGCCCAAGGAAGCTGGCGTCTCGGTCGACACGATTCGGGGCTTTGGAGGCAAGATTCCCATTCTCGGCGTCTGCTTGGGCCATCAATCTCTGGCCGTCGCCTATGGAGGCGAAGTCATCCGCGCCCCGCGCTTGATGCATGGGAAGACGTCGCCGATCACGCATGACGGCAAAACGATTTACCGGTCGTTGCCTAGTCCCTTCGAGGCGACGCGCTACCATTCATTGATCGTCAATCGAGTGAATCTCCCTGGCTGTTTTGAGATTTCGGCGGAGACGGCTGAAGGAGAGATCATGGGGATTCGGCATAAGACGCTGGGTGTCGAAGGAGTCCAGTTTCATCCGGAATCGATTTTGACGACCGTTGGGAAAGACTTGCTCAGGAATTTTCTCACAATCTAGCCAGTTCCCGCAGATCTACCACGATGATCAGAGACGCGCTTGCCAAATTGGCCGATCGAACTGACCTTCCCGCACAGGAAGCCGAGACGGTCATGGCCGAGATCATGGACGGAGCAGCGACCCCGGCACAAATCGCCGCCTATCTCATGGGGCTCAGACAGAAGGGCGAAACGGTCGATGAAATCGTCGGTTCGGTGAAAGCCATGCGATCGCGCGCCATCCGGATCAGCGTCGGCGCAAAAATCGTGGTGGATACCTGCGGCACCGGCGGCGACGGCGATCACTCCTTCAACATTTCCACCACGGCTGGGTTAGTGGCAGCCGGGGCTGGCATTACCGTAGCCAAGCACGGCAACCGGTCTATTTCTTCCCAATCCGGCAGCGCCGACCTGTTGACCGCGCTTGGCGTCAAGATCGATCTGGAGCCAGGCCGTGTGGCGGACTGTATCGATGAGGTGGGTATCGGCTTTCTGTTCGCGCCGCTCTATCATGAGGCGATGAAGCATTGCGCAGGACCGAGACGGGAGATGGGGATCAGAACGCTCCTGAATGTATTGGGGCCGTTGGCGAATCCGGCCGGGGCCACCCATCAGGTATTGGGGGTCTATGATGCGAAGCTGACCGAGATCTTGGGGCGAGTGTTGTTGGAACTGGGAATTCAACACAGTCTCGTCATTCACGGCATGGACGGACTGGACGAGATCACGTTGTCGGATCGAACGAAAATTTCCGAGGGCAAGGGCGGTGTGGTGTCGAGCTATTTCATTGCCCCTGAAGAGTTCGATCTGCGGCGCGTTCCTAAAAAAGAACTGACCGGGGGCTCGCCGCAGGATAACGCGCGTATCACGCAAGACATCTTGCGCGGCAAGAAAGGTCCCAAGCGGGATATTGTGTGCCTGAATGCCGCTGCTGCCCTGGTTGTTGGGCAGAAAGCCAAGACCTTGAAGGATGGGGTCCGCCTCGCGCAGCAGACGATCGATTCCGGGGCTGCATCGGAGAAGCTGGATCAGCTCATTGCCTATACGAACAAAGCATAGGGCTGCATGATTCTCGAT
>SXPO01000071.1 GCA_005793285.1 Nitrospiraceae bacterium | reverse complement strand
TCCCGAAACAGTTTCTGGCGCTGGGCGGAGAGCCGCTCATCATCCAGTCCCTGTTGGCCTTGCAAGCTGCAGCGGTGGTCGACCAGATTATTCTCGCCGTTCCGTCCGCGGACATCGACTATTGCCAGCGCGAGATCGTCGCAAAACATCGATTCACGAAAGTGACGAAGGTGGTGGCAGGCGGAGCAGAGCGTCAGGATTCGGTGCGGCATGCGTTGGCCGAAGTTCCCTCCGGCACAGAGATCGTGCTCGTCCATGATGCGGTGAGACCCTTTCTGACCCAAGGGATGATCGACGAGGTGGTGGCAGCGGCGAGGAAGCACGGCGCTGCGATCATCGCTCTCCCCATGAGGGATACGGTCAAGCAAGTAGGGCCTGATGGGATGATTGAGCGGACGGTCGATCGCGCGCCCTTGTGGCTTGCACAGACCCCGCAGGCTTTTCGCCGGGATTGGATCGAGGAGGCTCACAGGAAAGCGCAGGCCGAAGGGGTACGGGCTACGGATGATGCTTTCCTGGTGGAATGGCTTGGACATGCTGTGGCGGTGGTTGAGGGGAGCGGGGAAAATATCAAAGTGACAAGGCCGGAAGACCTGGTCATTGGCGAGGCCATTCTGGCGTCACGTAAAACAAGTCAGAAAGTTTGAACGTCTATCAGGTCTTCACACCGAGACTTTATGGCATGCGACGTTTAGACTGTTGACCCTCTCCTCGTATGAAAGGATCTCACATGCGCATTGGTTGCGGGTACGACATCCATCCTTTGGGTGCGGGGCGCAAGCTGATTCTCGGCGGGGTCGAGGTGCCGCACAGCAAGGGCCTGTTGGGTCATTCCGATTCCGACGTCTTGGTCCATGCCCTCTGCGATGCCTTGCTCGGCGCGATGGGGGAGGGAGATTTGGGGCGGCACTATCCCAGCTCCGACCAACGGTTTAAAGATATTTCAAGCCTCAAGCTGCTGGAAGATGTGGTCGGAAAGCTGCGGGCCAAGGGGTATCGCATCGTGAACGTGGACACCATCGTGATTGCACAGGCTCCCAGGCTCAGTTCCTACCTGTCGGCGATGCAGAAGCAGATGGCGCTGGTGCTCGGGGTCGATCAGGATCTGGTCAATGTGAAGGTCAAAAGCGGCGAGGGCATCGGCATGATCGGTCGGGAGGAAGGGATCGCCGCCCAGGCGGTCTGTTTGATCGAGAAAGGCTGAACGTCATCAGGTTTGAAAGTCGTCAAGTCTCAAGTCGTCAGGTCCATGGGTGGAGCGATGGCTACGATAGAGCGATTTGAGGATATCAAGGCATGGCAAGCAGCCAGGGATCTGGTTTCAGTTGTCTATCGAGTCAGTGGGCGGGGAAAGTTCGAGAAGGATTTTGGCCTGCGCGATCAAATTCGACGGGCATCCGTCTCGGTGATGTCCAATATCGCCGAGGGGTTTGAGCGGGGTTCCGATAGAGAGTTTTGTCGCTTTCTGTATATTGCGAAAGGCTCGGCAGGGGAAGTGCGCAGTCATCTTTTCGTGGCGTCGGACTTGGGCTACCTTACTTCCGATGAGTTCGACGATTTTCGCGCAAGAGCCGAAGAGGTGGCAAAGGCATTATCCGGGTTCATTACCTACTTGGCTCCCAAGGGCACGATGTGATGTAATCCTCATCCTGAGACTTGACGACGTTACGACGTGAAGACGTAAGGACACTGATCTTTTATGCTTCTCAAAACTATTCAAGAAGATCTTCGTGCGATCTTCGATCGGGATCCTGCGGCGACCAGTTGGTTTGAAGTCGTGCTGACCTATGCCGGCTTCCATGCCATGCTGGCCTATCGCGTGTCCCATTGGCTCAAGGCCCATCGCGTCCCGTTCCTCCCTCGTTTCATCTCTCAGCTCGCCCGTTGGCTGACGGGGATCGAGATCCATCCCTCGGCGAAGATCGGCCGGGGATTCTTTATCGACCATGGCATGGGTGTTGTGATCGGTGAGACGGCGGAGATCGGGGATTTTGTGACGCTCTTTCAAGGTGTGACGCTCGGCGGAACGGGCAAAGAGCGGGGCAAGCGGCATCCGACGGTGGGGAACCATGTCGTGGTCGGAGCCGGGGCCAAGATTCTTGGCGGAATTACGATCGGCGACAATGTGAAGATCGGCGCCAATTCTGTGGTGCTGAAGAATGTCGCGGCGAATTCTACCGTGATCGGTGTGCCGGCCCGCGTGATTAAAACGCAGGGCGAGCGGCTCCCGGATGCCACCATGGACCATATCAACCTGCCAGACCCTATCAGTGACAGACTCCTGTCGCTCGAACAGGAGTTGCTCGAGCTTCATAAGAAGCTCGACAATCAAAATTCCCCCCGTTTATTCTAGCCTCACCCCTCGCTAGTCGTAATCCACCCGCGTGAGACAGAGCCCATGAGGCGGAGCGGTTACTCCTGCTGCTCGCCGGTCCTTGGATTTCAGGATTTCTGTCAAGCTGCGGGGCGTCCGTTTTCCCAATCCAACCTCGATGACCGTTCCCACCATCGCGCGAACCATATGTTTTAGAAACCGATCGGCGTAGGCCTCGATGCGGATTTCCTCGCCCTGACGCAGGATGGCAAATCGCTGTAGTTGGCAGATCGGATTGGTGTTGTCCGTGAGGCTTCCCTCGAAGGAGGAGAAGTCCTGTGTCCCAATCAGCGAATCCGCTGCCTCTTGCATGGCTTCTTCGTCCAGCGGCCTGTAGATGTGCCAGACGAACGCACGGTCGAGGGTGGGTTTGGGCTGGCGATGGAGGATTCGGTAGGTGTAGAGCTTGCCTCGCGCGTCGTGCTGGGCATGAAAGCGGTCGTCCATGAGGGCCGCGGCGCGCAGGGCAATATCGTTCGGCAGCACGGCATTGAGCGATCGCATCCAGCTGGTTGCGGGCCAATTCAGATCCGTGCGAAAGCTGGCGACTTGTCCGAGCGCATGGACGCCTGAGTCTGTGCGGCCTGCGCCGATGATGGAGACCGTGGCGTGGCTGACCTGGTGGATGGCTTGTTCGATGGCCGCTTGGATTGTGGGTTGGTCGGGCTGACG
>SXPO01000070.1 GCA_005793285.1 Nitrospiraceae bacterium | reverse complement strand
GAAACGGCTGCCGGTCAACATGCCAGCGGGAGAAACAGCGGAGTCCTCCATGCAGGGGTCTATTACAAGGCAGGCACGCTGAAGGCGCGGTTATGCATAGAGGGTAATCGCCGGATGCGCGAATATTGCGGGCTGAAGGGGATCCCGCTGAACGATAATGGGAAAGTCATCGTCGCGCGAACGGCTGCGGAGCTGCCGGCCTTGCACGAGTTGCATGCACGTTCGCTCGCAAACGGCGTCCGCGTGGATCTGGTCGACGAGCAGGCGCTCAAAGAGATCGAACCCTGTGCGAAAACCGTCGGGCAGGCGTTATATGTGAAGGATACGGCCGTCGTGAATCCGCAGCGGGTCATGGCAGCGATCGTGGCTGACGCGATACAAGAGGGAGTGGAGTTCCAGTTGAACTGTGTCTGGCAGTCGCGAGAAGGCGCCGGTGGTGTGAGGACCTCGCAAGGGCAGATTTCCTATGGGCACCTTGTCAATTGCGCGGGGTTGTTCGCAGATCGGATTGCTCATGCTTTCGACGTGGGCACGCACTATCGCATCCTGCCGTTCCGTGGACAATTTTACCGGCTCAGGCCGGAGTCAAGGGTGCAGGTAAGAGGGAATATTTACCCGGTGCCGGACCTCAGGAATCCGTTTTTAGGTGTGCACTTCACCCGCCGGCCAGAGGGAGAAGTGACGGTAGGGCCATCAGCGCTTCCATTGCTCGGCAGGGAACAGTACCGAGGCCTGGCAGGGGCCAATGCGTCAGATGGAATGGCGATGGTCAAGTATTTGCTGCGACTGTTCGGCAGAAACCGGGACCATTTTCGATCCATCGCCTTGGGGGAGCTGGCGAAAATTTCTCGTTCCGGATTTTGTCGAGAAGCGGAGGCGTTGGCGGTGGGGTTTGAGTCGGGCGACCTGCTCACCGGTAAAGAACCTGGAATTCGTGCTCAATTGGTCGATACAAGAAAGGCTGAGCTGCTCAGCGACTTTGTGATTGAGCCAGGGCCTCGGTCCACTCACCTCCTCAACGCCGTGTCACCGGCCTTCACCTCGTCTGCTCCCTTTGCGGAATATGTCGTGGGCATGATCAAGCATGAGAGGTGAAGGGTTTCCTCAGTGAATGCAATCATTTGAGCCGCAGGCTCCTTGATAAGGTCCTGGAGTTATGCTAGAAATGCCACGTTTATTTGAAGGTCTAGGAGGAAGTACGAGATGTCTCATGCCAAGTTGTATTTTGCCGAGGCTGCCCAGATCACTGAGCGCATTGACTATGAAATGATTGAGCGCATTGCTGAAGGCCTTGCTGCTCTGCGCGACCGGGGTGGCAGGCTATTCCTCTTAGGGGTGGGTGGGAGTGCTGCGAATTGTAGCCATGCCGTGAATGACTTTCGGAAATTGTGCGGCATTGAAGCCTATACGCCGGTGGACAATGTCTCGGAGCTTACCGCGCGCACGAACGATGAAGGGTGGGATACGGTGTTTGCTGGCTGGCTGAAAGGGAGCCGGGCAGATAAGGACGACGCCGTATTCATATTTTCCGTAGGCGGCGGCGATGCGGCGAAAAACATCAGCGCCAATCTGGTTCGTGCGCTTGATGAAGCGAAGGGGCGAGGGATGAAAGTCTTTGGCGTGGTGGGCCGACAGGGAGGGTACACCAAGAAAGTGGGGGATGCGGTGGTCGTCGTCCCCACCATCAACGCCGCCTATGTGACGCCCCATACTGAAGCCTTTCAGGCGGTGGTATGGCATTGTCTGGTGTCTCATCCAAAGCTGCAGATCGTCGGCACTAAATGGGAGAGCACCGTCAAGGCATCTCCGGTGTGAGCGGCATGTCTCGTGCCGTATTTCTTGACCGTGATGGAGTCATTAATAGGGCCGTGGTGCGCGAGGGAAAGCCGTACCCGCCAGCCACGTTGGCGGAGTTTGAGATCCTGCCTGGTGTCCTGGATGCGTTACGCAAACTCGATGAAGCGGGATTTTTGCTCATTGTGGCGACTAATCAGCCAGATGTGGCACGAGGTCTTCAGAGCCGTGAAGTTGTTGAAGCCATGCATCAGCGATTGCGGGAAGAGCTTCCCCTCGACGATATTAAGGTCTGCTATGAAGTGGAGAGCCCGACCAGCTTGTGTTATAAACCCCAGCCGGGAATGTTGCTAGAAGCTGCGAAGGAACGAAACATCGATCTCGCGCGAAGCTATATGGTCGGGGATCGGTGGCGCGATGTCGGATGTGGTCGGGCGGCCGGCTGCTTTACCATTTTTATTGATCGAGGCTATGCGGAGGCACTGCGGGATGTCCCAAATGTCATCTGCGCCGATCTCGTGCAAGCCTCAGCCCATATTCTTCACCATGCCAGTCTCAACGCAGCAAAGAGGAGAGCGTGATGGCCAAGTTGAGTGATCTGAAAGTCAAGATTTTTGCCGATGGAGCAGATCTTGCGGGGATTAAGGCTATGTATGCCAAGCCCTGGATTAAAGGGTTTACGACCAATCCCACGTTGATGCGCAAAGTTGGGATTTCCGACTACAAGTCCTTCGCGTCCGAAGTGTTGCGCGAAGTGCCGGATCGGCCAGTGTCGTTCGAGGTGTTTGCCGACGAGTTTGACGAGATGGCCTCGCAGGCGCTGGAAATCGCCTCGTGGGGCTCGAATGTTAACGTCAAGATTCCCGTCACGAACACGAAACGTCAATTTTCAGGCCCGCTGATTCGCCGGCTGTCAGAAGCAGGGGTTCAGCTCAACGTCACTGTAGTGATGACGCTGGAGCAAGTGACGGCCATCACGGAGGCACTCGCAGCCGGCACTCCGGCGATTATTTCGGTGTTTGCCGGGCGGATTGCGGATACTGGTGTGGATCCAGTGCCAGTGATGCGTGAGGCCCTCAAAATTATGCGAGCGAAGCCGAAGGCCGAGCTCATATGGGCCAGCCCGCGTGAGCTGCTCAATATCATTCAGGCCGATGAGGTCGGTTGCCACATCATCACGGCGACGAACGATATCCTCAATAAGTTGTCTTTGTTGGGGAAGGACCATGCGGCCTATTCGCTCGACACGGTTGAGATGTTCTATCGCGACGCCTCGGCAGCGGGATACACCATCCCCTGTGCTCCCCCAATCGCCACTACATGATCGAATCTGAGACAATGATGCAGGAGTCACGATGATAAAGAATGTTCTGATTACCGGAGGCGCAGGCTACGTCGGCACGCTGTTGGCCCCGCAGTTGCTGGCAGCTGGCTGCAATGTGACGGTGTATGACATCATGTATTACGGGTGCGAATTGAAACCGCAGCCGCACCTCACGATTATCCAAGCGGATATCCGCGATACCGCTAAATTGCGGGAGGCCTTCCGTGGTATTGACGCAGTGATTCATCTGGCTTGTATTTCCAACGATGCCGGCTTTGAGTTGGATGAGAAGCTCAGCGAGGAAATCAATTACAAGTGTTTCGAGCCGATGGTGATGGCCGCGAAAGAGCAAGGGGTCAAGCGGTTTATTTACGCGTCCTCGTCCTCTGTGTATGGCTATTCCGAATCACCACGAGTGACGGAGGAACACCCGCTGGTGCCCCTTACGCTCTATAACAAGTTTAAAGGCCTGTGTGAGCCGTTGCTCTTCAAGCACCAGTCCAAGGACTTCGTCTGCGTCGTGATTCGCCCGGCCACCGTCTGTGGCTACAGCCCGCGGCAGCGGTTGGATCTGTCGGTCAATATCTTGACCAACCATGCGGTCAACAATAATAAGATCACGGTGTTCGGCGGGGAGCAACAGCGCCCCAACCTGCATATCCAGGATATGTGCGACCTCTATAAGCTCTTATTGGAATTGCCTGATGAAAAGATCGCCGGGGAGATCTTCAATGCCGGGTACCAGAACCAGAGCATCATGGAGATTGCCACGATTGTCAAAAAGGTAACCCAAGAAGAGTTTGCGGAGAAAGGCGAGATTCCGATCGTGACGACTCCGTCCAACGACAACCGGTCCTACCGGATCACGTCAGACAAGATCGCCGCGAAACTGGGGTTCACGCCGAAACGCACGATTGAAGATGCCGTTCGAGATCTCTGCCGGGCGTTCCGCGCTGGGAAGCTCCCCGACAGCATGACAGACGACCGGTACTATAACGTGAAAATCCTTAAGAAAACTCGGGCATCCTGATGAATAGCCGTCCCCTTGCCGTCGTGACCGGAGGCGCCGGGTTCATCGGTAGCCACATGGTCGACCTCTTGGTCGATCGGGGCTTCCGTGTGCACGTGATCGACAGTCTCGTCGGTGGGCGAGCCGCGAATCTGGAGCGGCATCAGGCCAATCCGGATGTGAGCCTTGACGAGCGGGATGTTAGGGCCTTGGCTCCCAACGATGCGGTGTTCGCCGGTGCGCAGCTGGTTTTTCACTTTGCCGGGATCGGCGACATTGTGCCATCGATCGAGCGACCGATCGAATACATGTCGGTCAATGCGCAGGGTACGGTGCATGTGCTGGAAGCGTCACGCTATGCCCGCGTACGCAAGGTCGTTTATGCCGCGTCCTCGTCCTGCTACGGCCTGGCGCCAGTCCCTACCAGGGAAGACCATCCCATCGCACCGCAATATCCCTATGCCCTTAGTAAATATATGGGCGAACAGGCCGTGCTGCATTGGCGCCACGTCTATGGCCTTCCGGTCAACGTGATTCGTATTTTCAATGCCTACGGTACTCGTTCGCGCACGTCCGGCGCCTACGGCGCCGTGTTCGGTGTATTTCTTCGTCAGAAACTCGCAGGGAAACCGTTCACGGTCGTCGGCGATGGGACTCAGAAGCGCGACTTCCTCTATGTGACAGATGTGGCAAGAGCCTTTCTCGCTGCGGCTGAAACGGACAAAGCAGGAGAGGCTTGGAACCTTGGCGCAGGCAATCCGCAGTCTGTGAATCGGCTCGTTGAATTGTTGGGCGGTCCGGTCGTGTACATTCCGAAACGCCCGGGAGAGCCGGACTGCACCTGGGCTGACATTAGCAAGATCAAAAAGGATCTTGGCTGGGCTCCTCTGGTTTCGTTCGAGGAAGGTGTCGCGAAGATTGTGGCGGAAATCGATTATTGGCGGGAGGCCCCTCTGTGGGATCCTCAATCGATCTCAGAAGCCACCAAGACCTGGTTTCAATATCTGGGGAACCGATGAATACTAAGACGCCATCGCTGACCGATCAGTATTCCCACAAGATCAAGTCCGTGGAGGATCTTTCACTCATTCTCGGTCCCCATCCACGCAAGAAAAAAGTCATCATGTGCCACGGGGTATTTGACGTGGTGCATCCTGGCCATTTGCGCCACCTGATTTACGCCAAGAGTAAGGCCGATATTCTGGTTGCCAGCCTGACGGCTGACAAGCATATCAATAAGGGCCAGTATCGTCCTCACATTCCGCAGGACTTGAGAGCGCTCAATCTGGCCGCGTACGAAATCGTCGATTACGTCATCATCGATACGAATGGAACTCCAATCAAGAACATCAGCAAGCTGCAGCCTGATTTCTTTGCGAAGGGATATGAATATACGGCAGACGGCCTGCCGGAAAAGACGCAGGAAGAGGCGGACATGCTGCATGCCTATGGCGGTGAGATCATCTTCACGCCTGGCGATGTCGTGTATTCCTCGTCGAAGCTTATCGATTTGGCGCCGCCGGCCATCAAGATCGAGAAGCTGCTGGCCTTCATGGAGTCCGAGAAATTGACGTTCGATTCGTTGCGCAGCTGCCTCGATCGCTTCAAGGGTAAGAAGGTTCATGTCGTTGGCGACACGATTGTGGATAGTTATACCCAGACAGCGATGATCGGCGGTCAGACCAAGACCCCGACCATGAGCGTGCTGTACGAACGCCGGGACGACTACATCGGCGGCGCTGCGGTCGTCGCGGAACATCTGAGGGCGGCCGGCGCAGAAGTGCTGTTTTCGACAGTGCTGGGCGATGACGCTTTAAAGGAATTCGTGCTGGAGGGGCTGAAGAAGTCAGGGGTGCAATGTCATCCGGTCATTGACCCCACCAGGCCGACGACCAACAAGAATGCGATTGTGGCGGGAGGCTATCGGTTATTGAAAGTCGATACGCTGGATAACCGGTCTATTTCTGACGATATCGTCCAGAAGCTGGCACAGGCCATTTCGGCTACGCTATGCGATGCGGTGGTGTTCAGCGATTTTCGGCACGGCCTGTTCAACCGCCGCACGATTCCTCGGTTAATAGAGGCGATCCCGGCCGGTGTGTATAAAGTGGCGGACAGCCAGGTCGCCAGCCGATGGGGCAATATTACGGAGTTCAAAGGCTTCGACCTGATTACACCGAATGAGCGGGAAGCTCGTTTTGCGCTTGCGGATCAGGATTCAGGCATTCGACCCCTCGCATCGGCGCTGTACGATGCCGCCGAATGTAAGACCTTGATTCTCAAGCTGGGGGAGCGTGGTGTGCTGACTTGCCGGGATAACAACCATGAATCTCTGGAATCGTTTGCGGTGGTGGATTCCTTCGTTGACCGGGTTGTGGACGCGGTCGGGGCTGGCGATGCCTTACTGGCCTACGCGACATTGGCCATGCTGGAAACGGGCAAGGATACCGTTGCCACCATTCTTGGCTCCCTGGCTGCGGCCTGCGAGTGCGAGTGCGATGGGAATATTCCCGTTACGCCGGATGATGTGCGCCGCAAGATCGATATGGTCGAGCGGCAGGCGAAGTACCATTGACTTCATAGCAGCAGGGGCAATGGAGTAATGGAGAGGGGATAGAGGGATAATGAGGTAGGGGCAGGAGAAATAAAGAAGCCGATGACCTTACCTCCCCCTTAGATTCCTGTATCCCCTCTGTCCCTTCTATTATCCCTTCTTCTCGCTGCCCCTAAACCTCTATGTCCCTAGCGGAGCGATAACCCTCTCTTATGAAAGCCATTGTCATCGGTCTCGGTGTGCAGGGACGCAAGCGGCAGAAATTCGCCGGAGCGGATTATGTTGCCTCGGTTGACCCGGTTAATCGGGATGCGGAGTATCGCACCGTCGAGGAGGTTTCCTTAACCAGTTATGATACAGCCCTCGTGTGCATCCCCGACGAGCCGAAAGTCGAGGTGCTGAGCTATCTGCTGAGGAACGGCAAGCATGTACTGGTCGAGAAACCGCTTTGGGCGATAGACGACCAACAGATCGGCAGGCTCGAGCAGCTCGCGCGTGCCAACAGTGTGGTCTGCTACACGGCCTACAATCATCGCTTCGAGCCGCATTACATCAGGATGCGCGACCTCATCGCCTCAGGCCACTTAGGCCGGATCTACCGTTGCCGCATGTTTTACGGCAATGGCACCGCGCGGCTCGTGCGCGATTCGGCCTGGCGGGATCAGGGGGCGGGAGTCCTGCCGGATCTCGGCTCTCATTTGTTGGATACGGCAAAGTTCTGGTTCGGAGATCTCGGCGAGGATTTTCAGGTCGTTTCTGCCGATTGTTTCGAAAATCGCGCGCCCGATCATGTGGTCATGGCCTCGAAGACCACCAGCCCTAAGCTGGAATTTGAAATGACCCTCCTGTCCTGGCGCAACCACTTCACCTGTGATCTCTTTGCGGAAAAAGGGACGGCACATATCCGTTCGCTCTGTAAATGGGGTCCCTCGACGTTCACCCATCGTACGCGCATCCTGCCGTCCGGACGTCCGTCCGAGGAGTCCGTGATTCTCGCGCAGGACGATCCGACCTGGGCGCTTGAGTACGAGCATTTTAAGCTTCTCTGTCAGAGGGGGGCACCGACCGACTTGAGTAACGATTTGTGGCTCAATGGTCTCCTGCGCCGGTTGGGGCAGGATGCGCAGAAGGACGCG
>SXPO01000069.1 GCA_005793285.1 Nitrospiraceae bacterium | reverse complement strand
TGCGAGTGAGACGAGCAGATAGCGGGGGGAGGCCCCCATTGCCGCGATGTCGCTGAGGTTGGCCATGGCGGCTCGGTAGCCCACCGATTCAGCCGAGGCCGTCTGCAGATCGAAATGCACACCTTCGGCGAGCAGATCAGTCGTCACCTGCCACCAGGCCTGGGCTGGCGCTGCAATGACGGCGGCATCATCGCCGATACCTTGGATGAGATGCGAGCTGTTTTTGGCGAAACGGCGTGCGAGGGCCTGAATCAGAGCAAATTCTTGAATGCGCTGTCGGCCCTTTCGAATGGCCACGGGTTAGTCTATGCGTGTGAATCGGCGCGGCATCATCGTCGTGTGAATCTCTTGCGTGCGCCCATCCCGCTTGCGCTTTCCGGCATGGGCTGATTTCGAACGGGCCGGCGCAACGGACGTCTTTCGCCGGAGGGCGAGTTTCATCACGTCGTCCATGGTATCCGCAAACGATAAGTGAATCCCTTTCAGGAGGTGTTTGGGGATCTCTTCAAGATCTTTTTTGTTGCGTCGCGGCAAGATGACGGTGGTGAGCTTGGCCCGCTTGGCAGCCAGAATTTTTTCCTTGAGCCCGCCGATCGGAAGCACGCGTCCGCGCAAGGTGATTTCTCCGGTCATGGCGAGATCCCGTCTGGTCGGAATGCCGGAGAGCGCCGAGGCGATGGCGGTCGCCATGGTGATGCCGGCCGAAGGGCCGTCTTTTGGAATGGCGCCGGCCGGGACATGAATGTGCAAGTCTTGGGTGCTGAACATGTCGGGGTCGATATTCAAGGTTTTCTCGCGAGAGCGGACATAGCTGAGCGCCGCCTGGGCGGATTCTTTCATGACGTCGCCCAAGTGGCCGGTCAGGGTCAGTTGTCCTTTCCCTTTCATGATGGTCGCTTCGATGTAGAGCACATCGCCGCCGGCTTCCGTCCAGGCCAGGCCTGTCGCGACCCCGACTTCGTCTTTCTCCAGTTCAGCCTCCGGCACATATTTGGGCACGCCCAGGTATTTCTGAAGATTCGTCTGATCGATCGGGAACCCCTGGCCCTTGCCTTCCGCCACTTTTTTGGCGACCTTGCGCATGACGTTGGCGATCTCGCGCTCGAGACTCCGGACCCCGGCTTCCCTTGTGTAGTGCGCGATGATTTTTCTCAGCGCTGCCTCGTCGATTCGGACATGCTTGCCCGTGATGCCGTGCTCCTCCAGTTGGCGGGGGATCAAATACTTTTGCGCGATGCCGAGCTTCTCTTCTTCGGTGTAACCAGGGATTTCAATGATCTCCATGCGGTCGCGCAGGGCGGGGAGAATCGGATCGATCACATTCGACGTGGTGATGAACATGACCTCGGTCAGATCGAAGGGGACTCCCAGATAGTGATCCGTGAAGGCGTTGTTTTGTTCAGGGTCGAGCACTTCGAGGAGCGCCGCGGAGGGGTCGCCTCGGAAATCCATCCCGACTTTGTCCACTTCGTCCAGCATGAACACGGGATTGCTGGTGCCTGCTTGCTTCATGCCCTGGATGATACGGCCGGGTAACGCGCCGACATAGGTGCGGCGATGCCCGCGGATTTCCGCCTCATCCCTGACGCCGCCCAGGCTGATGCGTACAAATTCACGACCCAAGGCGCGCGCGATCGATTTCCCCAGTGACGTTTTGCCTACTCCCGGCGGGCCGACGAAACAGAGGATGGGGCCCTTCATCTTCTCTTTGAGTTTGCGGACGGCCAGGTATTCCAGAATCCGTTCCTTGACCTTTTCGAGATCGTAGTGGTCCTCGTTGAGGACCGCAGCTGCGGCTTTCAGGTCGAGATTGTCCTTTGACCGTTTCGACCAGGGCAGTTCCACCATCCATTCAAGATAGGTGCGTACGGTCGAGGATTCAGCGGTGTCCGGGTGCATTTTTTCCAGCCGCTTCAGCTGTTTCTCTGCTTCCTTGAGGACTTTTTCAGGCATGGCGGCGTCTTTAATGCGCTTGCGGAATTCGGTGACTTCTTCTGCCCGCTCGTCCAGTTCGCCCAATTCTTTTTGAATCGCCTTCAGCTGCTCGCGCAAGAAGTACTCGCGCTGCGTCTTGTCCATTTCGCCTTTGGCTTGCGCTTGGATTTTTTGCTGCATGGACAGGACTTCGATCTCTTTGCCGAGAATGTCGCTGACCTGGCGAAGGCGCTGGATCGGGTCGATGCTTTCCAGCACAGCTTGGGTCACGTCGACTTTGAGTCCAAGATTCGATGCCACCATGTCGGCCAGACGGCCCGGCTCTTCGAGATTCTCGATGACGACCATGACATCAGGGATCAAGATTTTGCCCAAACTGACGATCCGTTCGATCTGCTCCTTCACTGTGCGCATGACGGCTTCGGCTTCGAGGGACGTCGAGGCCGGTGTGGTATCGGGGAGTTTGTCGATTTTGACGGAGTAATAGGGATCGGTTTGAATGTATTTGGCGATCCTGGCTTTTGCGACTCCCTGCACCAGGATCTTGATTCGCTCGTCCGGCAGTTTCAGCATGCGCATGATGATGCCGACAGTGCCGATCGTGTGGATTTCTTCGGGCGTGGGATTCTCGACGTCGAGGGCCTTTTGCGTCGCCAGAAAGATCATCCGGTTGCCGGCGAGCGCCGCTTCGATCGCCTTGATCGACATCTCGCGTCCGACAAAAAGTGGGAGCACCATATAGGGAAAGACGACGATGTCGCGGACAGGCAACATCGGCAGCTGAGCGGGAATCTCAATGTTCTGCGGAGGCTGGAGTTCTTGTTCGTTCGGTTCGGTCATCCGGTGTCTATCCCTTCCCCTTCTTGCCCTTCTTGCCCATCTCGCTCGGAACCTGATTGAGGACTGTGGTTATGGCAGGCTCGCAATCGGCGGCATGCAGGATCGAGATTCCTACTTGCGCCGGTCGTTTGCGATCATGCGTGTGCGTGACAAGAGATATTCGTTGAAGTCGGCTCCCAACGAGGGATTCTTGAGCGCGAACTCGACGGTGGCAATCAAAAATCCAAGCTTGTCTCCGGCATCGTGCCGCTGGCCTTTGATTTCCTGAGCAAACATCGGCGATTTTTTTGCCAGTTCCCTGAGCGCGTCGGTCAACTGGATCTCTCCATTTTTCCCCGGAAGGGTTTTTCGCAAGATTGGAAAAATTTCCGGCGGAAGGACGTATCGGCCGATGACCGCCAACGTGGAGGGCGCATCGGAGGGCGACGGTTTCTCCACCATGTCTGTGACGCGATGCAGACCGCTGGCCAGGTGTTTGGGCGCTACGATTCCGTACCGGCTGACATCCTGTTTGGGCACGTCCTGTACGCCGAGGACTGCGCCATGACGCTTTCTGTAGACGTGAATCAATTGGGCGAGAGCAGGCACCGCGGCATCGATGATTTCGTCGCCGAGAATCACGGCAAAGGGTTCGTCTCCGATCAGGTGCTGCGCGCACAACACGGCATGTCCTAAGCCCAACGCTTCTGATTGGCGCACGTAACAGAAGTTTGCCAGATTTGAAATCTGCCGGATCTGATGCAAGAGCTGGCTCTTGCCGCCGCTTTTCAGGTTCTCTTCAAGCTCAACCGAGCGATCGAAATGGTCTTCGATGGCTCGTTTGCCTCTGCCGGTGACCACGATGATGTCTTCGATGCCGGAGGCCACCGCCTCCTCGACCGCATATTGAATGAGCGGTTTATCGACCAGCGGCAGCATTTCCTTCGGCGAGGCTTTTGTGGCGGGAAGGAAGCGCGTTCCCAATCCTGCGGCGGGGATCACGGCTTTTCTGACGGCGGTGCGTGACATGCGACGAATACTATGTGATGGGTTTGGTGATGTCAAGAAATGGGCGATGGCGATGTATCCTCTGCGTCGTGTGTGGCGCGCATCTCATCAGGCCCATTTTGTATGAACCACGCTCGCTCCGGAGCGAGTGGAATCACCCCAAATATTCAGGCGAGTCCTTTACAACGTTGAGACACCTCAATATAATCCGTCAGTTTTGCAAGCAGGGGCTGGTGACGGCAGTCGTGTGTGATGTGGTCTGCGCCTCAGGACAGGCCGGAAGGATAGGCCGGAAGGTATGAGGGTGATCGATGCTTTCCGGTAAGCAGGGAGATGGTGTGGGACGGGTCGCCCTATTGGCGCTACGGAATTGGAACTCTTGCCGGTGATCAGAGCCTTCCTCAACGGATCCCGATGGTTCCTTGTCCTGGTTATGGCAGCCGCTCTGTTGCCTGGGTGGTATGAAGCGGCTGCTCAGACTGCCGAATCGAAGGTTAAGTCGATCGAGATCCGTGGAAACAAGCGCATCGAACTTCCTGCCATCATCGGGCGTCTCACCCTCAGGGTGGAGGACCCGTACGTGCCTGAGGTGGTGCGTGGGCAGGTCAAGATCCTATACGAGTCGGGCTGGTTCGAAGACGTCCAAGTCGAAACCGAACCGGCGCCTGGTGGGATG
>SXPO01000009.1 GCA_005793285.1 Nitrospiraceae bacterium | reverse complement strand
GTCCTCGATCATGAACGACAACAGTTCACGAAATATCTGTTCCATCAGTTCATCCACGAGGTCATCGTGCGCGAGTACTTTTCTGGCCAGCGCCGAGTCGTCTTTGACGAAGGCGTCGATGCTTTCCTTCACCATGATCCTGGCCAAATTCCCCATCCGCGGGATGTCGATGTAGGGTTTGAGCTGCGGCTCTTCGTTCAACTCGATCGTCCGCTCGCAGACATTTTCGGCCAGGTCGCTGATACGCTCGAGTTCGGTGGAAATCTTCATGGCCGTCGTGATCAGCCGCAAATCTCTTGCCGCAGGCTGATGCAGGGCCAGCAATCGGATACAATCTTCGTCGATCTCCACATCCAGCGCGTTCACCTTGTGATCCTGTTCAATGACACGGCAGGCCAAGGTCGAATCGCGCTTCACGAGTGCAGCCAAGGCCTTATCGATCTGGTCTTCAGCCAGGCTGGCCATGTGCACAAGTTTGGTCTTCAACTCAGTGAGTTCTTCGTCGAAGTGGCGGTGCGGCATCGTGTTTATCCGAATCGTCCGGTAATATAGTCTTCCGTCTGTTTTTTGGCGGGCGTGGTGAAAATCTGTTTCGTCAGACCAAATTCTACCAGTTCACCGAGATACATGAAGGCCGTCCAATCGGAGACCCGCGCCGCCTGCTGCATATTATGTGTCACAATAATGACCGTCAGGTCTTGCTTCAAGGAAAAAAGTAATTCTTCAATCTTCGCAGTGGCCACAGGATCCAACGCCGAGCAGGGCTCGTCCATCAGCAAGACGTCCGGCTTGACGGCGAGCGCGCGAGCGATGCACAGCCGCTGTTGCTGGCCTCCTGACAGGCCGAAGGCACTGGCATGAAGACGATCCTTCACTTCATCCCACAATCCCGCGCCTTTGAGCCCTTGCTCAACAATCTGATCCAGCTGATGGCGCTGCCGCATACCATGCAGGCGCGGCCCATAGGCCACATTCTCATAGATCGATTTGGGAAACGGGTTTGACTTTTGGAATACCATCCCAACGCGCTTTCTCAAATCGGTCACATCCACATCAGGGCCTAGAATGTTACCCCCGTCGAGCAGGACGGTTCCTTCCAAACGAGCCCCTTCGATCAGATCGTTCAGCCGATTGAGGCAGCGCAGCAAGGTCGATTTCCCACAACCGGACGGCCCGATGAACGACGTGACCTGATTTTTGATGATCTGTGCATTGATATTGAACAGCGACTGATGTGCGCCGTAATAGAAATTGATCTGTTTCAAACTGAGCTTGGCCTCTTGAGCGCCGGCATGCTTGTCGGGCGTCTGCGCCTGCCGGTTCGGCGCATCAGGCTCTTGTGAATGGAGCGCCGACGCTGAGGATGGCTCCTGTGCCGACAAAGGAGATGGATACATGGGATCTCCTATAACACTGAACCGGCGTACTTCTTACGCAGATGATTGCGTAGGACAATCGCGGTTAAATTCAAAAGAATCACGACCGTAATAAGAACCAACGTCGTGATATAGACCATCGGCTTGGCCGCTTCTACATTGGGAGACTGAAAGCCGACATCGTAAATATGGAACCCCAGGTGCATAAACTTTCGATCGAAGTGAAAAAACGGCCAGGACCCGTCTAAGGGAAGCGCAGGCGCCAGCTTCACGACTCCCGTAAGCATGAGCGGCGCCACCTCGCCCGCAGCGCGGGCCATTGCCAAAATCAATCCGGTCAGAATGCCGGGCAGCGCAGAGGGTATCACGACTTTGAGCATCGTTTCCAACTTGGTGGCGCCAAGCGCCAACGATCCTTCCCGAAACTCACGCGGCACGGCAGCCAGTCCTTCTTCAGTCGAGACAATGACGACCGGAACCGTGAGCAGCGCCAGCGTCAACGAAGCCCAGAGAATTCCGCCGGTCCCGAAGGTCGGCGTCGGAAGCCGCTCCGGGAAAAACACCGTATCGAGGGTTCCGCCGATCGCATAAATAAAAAACCCCAACCCGAAGACCCCGAATACGATGGAGGGTACACCGGCGAGATTGTTGACGGCAATTCTCACCAGGCGGACCATCGCCCCTTGGCGGGCATATTCACGAAGATACAGCGCGGCAAGCACCCCGAACGGAACCACAGCGAGACTCATGATGATAACCATCAGCACGGTCCCGAAAATGGCCGGGAAAATGCCGCCCTCGGTATTGGCTTCTCGCGGCTCAGTACTGAGGGCCGCCCATACGTTCACAAGATAGATCCAGCTTTTCTGCCACAGACCCATTTCGTTTGGGCGCAAGGCGCGCACAATCTGCCCGACCGCGATCTGCTTTTCCCGCCCATTCGCATCCACCATGACGACGGAATATGCATCGAACCGCGCACGCAAGGTTTCCAATTCTGCCGTTTTTTCACGATACCTGGTTTCGGTGTCGGCAACCTGAGACGTCATGTCAGCGGAAACGGGCAAGGCAGGGCGGTCTAGTTCGATTGCGCGGATCTTCAGCCTCAACCGCTCGATATCCGCATTGATAGCGCCGATCTCTGATTGCTCAATCTGCTGGATCTGTCGATGGAGGTCCTCAGCGCTGCTGATCAATGGACCCAACGCCCCCCAGCCTGCTTCATTCCCTTCCGCCAGAAGCTTCTCCCCGCTATAGATCGCTTGAATCCGGGCATACATGTTGCCCCATTCACGGCGCTCCAGCAGGACGACATCGGTGGGATAGACCTGCGACACAATTTGATCCTCGTTGACCCATTTGAAATCAAGCCCGGACAAATCGCGATTGCCGATCTTGACTCGAACACGGCTTTTCCCTTCTGGCCGATCCGGCGTGATCGAACGGGGAATGACTTCACGCCCCGCCAACTGCCCCATGACATGCTGCCCGTCTTTGAGGGTGAGATCGACGATGTCCGAAATCCAAAAATACCCCAACCCGTTGATCATGATCAGCAGCAACAACCCAGACACCATGAGCAGCGACAGCGACACGCCGGCGGCACAACCCCAAATAAAGACATTCCCGGTCGCGAGCATCTGTTTGAATTGCGTACGCATCAATACTGGCTATATTTTGTGCGCAACCGTTGCCGGATCATTTCCGCAACGGTATTGATCAGAAAGGTAAACGCGAATAACACGATGGCCGCCAAAAACAGGGTGCGGTACAGCGTGCCGCCATGGGGCGCCTCTGGGATTTCTACCGCGATATTGGCTGAGAGCGTGCGAAAGCCGTTGAACAGGCTCCATTCCATGATCGGGGTGTTCCCT
>SXPO01000068.1 GCA_005793285.1 Nitrospiraceae bacterium | reverse complement strand
TGGATCGCTGGAGGCCGACGTTCCTGGTGGATGCTTCCCAGTCGGTCGGGTCGCTCATGGGCAAGCCAAGCGATCAGGCCAAGCCGACGTTGTATTGCTATCGGTATACCTTGGCGTTCAACGAATCGCAGGTGCTGAAGAGCTGGAAGCGCGACGAATGCGTGCCGGGTACGAGAGAGACTCTGATCGCCAAATAGGCCCAATCGGTTGCTTCCATTTTCACCCCTATGTTATAAGTCCCCGTTCTTTGGGGCGCTGGATATGTACCGTGTATTTATGGAGGCGTCGTCAGAAATTTAGAAAATGCGAGGGTTCGTTTGCCCTTCAGGGTATGGTGAGGTCAGCATCGGTCTAATCGGATGTCCGATTCTTTTTGAGGGAGGTAGGTAAATGGGTAAGACGATGTGTGCGGTTCTCTTTAGCATTGGAATCATTGCGGTGGGTGCGTCTGCAGCGCATGCTCTTCAAGCCGGCGGCGTCGAGTTCGGCGATCTGGAAACCGGATCGGTCGTCGGTCAACCGTTCAAAGAGCTTGAGGTGGATGCCTCATTCTTTGCAATCGAAATCGGGACGATGAAGACCTGGTACCCTCCCACGACGATTATTGATTTCAAGGCTCGTCCAGGCGCTCCGGTTTTGCTGAAGGTCACGAACAACGCGACAGCGGAACATGGGTTTCAACTAACAGCGGCTGTGAATCAATCGGCGCCGACGGTCTTGGACACAAAACTGGTGCTCAAGCCTGGTGAGACCAAATACATTGGTGTGCCAACAAGTGATTTGTTCTATGCGGCGGGCAATGTGTTGACGTATCGGTGCCATCTCCATCCTGGGCATGTCGGCGGTAAGCTGTTGATGTTGAAGTAGTGAAGTAGCGGGTAACGTCTCCGACGCGAATCGCTCATGGGCTATTGATGACGGCCTTAGGGGATAAAGCCTCTGAGGCCGTTGTGGTTTTGACTGTGATGTCTGCCATCCAGCGATAGCCCGGCGGGTCTGTGTAGGCATCTCAGTAGCAACAAGAAAAAGGCCTTGGTTCAAACCGGAACCAAGGCCTTTTGTCAACGGTCTCAGCACCGCAGAATATCAGTTTCTCACGCCGCTCCAGATCTTGGCCGGATCGATCGCCTTATCCGGATTCAGCTGCTTCGCTCTGTCCAGGAGAACGTCAGTCGCTTCAGGATAAAGCGGATCGGAGATGCAGCAGTTATCGACCGGACAGACCGCTGCGCATAGCGGCTCATCAAAATGGCCGACGCACTCGGTGCAGCGATCGTGCGCGATGACGTAAATGTTGTCGCCGACTCCTTGCCCGTCGCCGACGTGATTGCCTTTGGTCTCGGCGTCGCTTCTGGTTTCAAAGATCGCTTCATTGGGGCATTCCGGCAGGCATGCCCCGCAAGAAATACATTCGTCTGTGATCAACAGTGCCATGGCCCGCGCCTCCTTACCCACTCCCCAAAGACAGCCTGACGATATTGACAAGGCCGCGCCGCCCCCACCATAGTGCATAGGCGTACATAATACAGGGTATTTTATTCTGTGGCTCTTTTCCAAGTCAACAAAATGGAATTCAGCCAGAAGGCCTAGATCGTCGGTGACGATGGGCCATTGGGCTCAACGGGACAAGGAGTTAAACGTTCGTCATGCAGTCCGCTCAGAGCCGATCGAGTGAGCCGGGGCAGAAGAAAAATCGGATCATCATGATGGTCCTACTCGCCATTTTGCTGATGAGCGTGTCCATGTTTGTCGTCGAGCGTAAGGAGTCGAGCATTATTGTCGTTCGATTTCCAAGTGGTGTTGAGCTGGAAGCCGAAGTGGCGGACACGCCGGAAAAGCAGCTCTTCGGGCTGGCTTTTCGAGAGGAGTTGCCTCCGAACGGCGGGATGCTTTATATTTTTGAAGAGAACGGCCTCCATCGCGTACGAACCAAAGAGTATCGATTTCCCATCGACATCCTCTGGGTGGACGAAAGCCACCACGTCGTGCATATGCTGGAGCATGTGGAACCTTGTGCAAAAGATCCCTGTCCGTTCTACGGCCCTCCGCCGGAAGCGGCGCGGTATGTGATTCAGGCTGAATCGGGGTTTCTGAAAAAAACCGGCGCCATGAGAAACGATGAACTCAAGTATTCGCTTCGCATGTAGCCGACAGAATCGCTGATTCGCCGCGCTGCTACAACGAGTTGGCGTTAGCGATGCGGGTTAAGGTCAAGGGAGAGGAGCAGGGGGAAGATGGAAGGGTTTCACAAAGTTGCACGGCTCGACGAGCTGTCTCCCGGGCAATCGAAGATCGTGACGGTCAATGAGCGTGCCATCGCGCTGTTCAATGTCAGTGGAACTTTCTATGCCATCCACAATAGTTGTCCTCATGAAGGAGGGCCGCTGATTGAGGGACGGCTCAAAGGTTTTGTGGTGGCCTGTCCGTGGCATGATCTTGCGTTCGATATCCGAAATGGACAGGGGACCGACGGCGGGGGGTACTGCGTCGGAAGCTATGAGGTGCGGGTGGAGGGGCCCGATATCATGGTAGGTCCCCGACGAAAGATCTGATAGGACCGGCTCAGACTGCTAGTGCGCCCTTTGCCGATAGAGAATACCGGATACGTGACTATTTCCAAGCCTGATTCCAATTCCGCTCACGATTTCAGTGACTGCCGCTCAATGCCGGCGACGGTCGACCGGCCGTTCGTCATCCACTTATGGGAGGATCGAACCAGGGGGGAGCAATGGATTCCATCCTACGACTCCAAAGGACTTGCGCTGCTCAGTGACGAATTTCTTCGTGTCGCAAGCAACAATGCGGTCGAGAACGGGCAGCGTATCTTTGAATTCAAAGCCGTGACGCCGGGCACGCACTGCCTGGTATTTGAAAAACGCATGGGTTGGAAATTTACTGCCGAGGATCGGCGTGTGTTTCAGATTGACGTGGCAAATCTGCCGGGGAGCTGACCTGTATGCCGGACATTGCATTCGTGAATGGCCGTTTTCTTCCATGGAAAGACGCGGCCATTTCTATCGACGACCGAGGGTTCCAATTCGGGGACGGCGTCTACGAAGTGATCAGGACCTACCGGGGTGCGCCGTTTGAGCTTGCCGCGCACCTGAACCGCCTCAATCGAAGCGCAAAGGAACTGAGTCTCTCGCAGCCCTATTCGAAAGCGCAGTGGACACAGTGGATTCACCAGGGGCTTGGCCAGGCGGGATACCAGGAAGCGAAGGTCTATATCCAGATTACGAGAGGAGCGGCTCCTCGCGACCATGCGTTTCCGCCGGAGATCCCACCGACCGTGGTCATGACGATCCGGGAACTTCATCCGTTGAGCCTGCAGCTACGCCAAGATGGCGTCAGCGCATGCACCTGCGAGGATCTTCGATGGGGCCGGTGCGATATCAAGAGCCTCAATTTGCTCGGCAATGTGCTGGCCCGTGAAGAGGCGAAAAAGGCTGGTGTCTTCGAAGCGATTCTCGTGAAGGATGGGCTGGTTACGGAAGGCTCGCTCAGTAATGTGATGGCGGTGCAGTCCGGAACGATCATCACGGCGCCGGAGGGGCTGCGAATTCTTTCCGGCGTTACGCGGACGGTCCTGTTGGGATTGGCCGGGAAGGAGGAGATCCCGGTTGAGGAACGGTTCCTCTCAGTGGATTCTCTCTATGCGGCGGACGAAGTATTTTTGACCGGGACGACGCTTGAGGTGCTGGGCGTTGTCCGGATCAATGGACGAACGATCGGGTCCGGCCGGCCCGGCCCGATTACCAAAACCCTTGCTGCCCGTTGGTCGATCTTGACGGGGTAGCGCCCCTTGCTTTGCCGTGGGGTGCATGGTATTGTGCTGTCGCTGGAAGTGGGCTCAGGCCCACTTTTTTGTTTGAGCTGGTGCTGGTCAGGTCAGGGGAAGAGGGTTGAGCACACAGAAGCGCGGCGCGCAGTCGGTCGTCGACCGGGTGCAGGAAATTATTTCGCCGATCCTCTGGGCACTTGGAATTGAGTTGGTTGAAGTGGTGTGTGTGGGGCAAGGGCCTCGCTCCGTTGTCCGCGTTCTGATCGATAAGCCGGGCGGTGTTACGGTTACCGACTGTGAACAGGCGCATAAGGCGCTGGGACCAGCATTGGATGTGGCCGATCCTTTCCCGCACGCATACACACTGGAAGTGTCTTCGCCGGGTCTCGATCGGCCCTTCAAGCGCCTTCAAGACTATCAGCGAGCGATCGGCAAAGAAGTCAGTCTCAAGCTGCGGCAACCGCTGAACGGCCAGTGGCGTGTGATTGGACGGTTGGCGGAGGCGGATGAACAGGCAGTCTTGTTGACCCTGTCAAGAGAGGCGGCTGAGCCACAGATGTTGAGGGTAGAGCAGGAACAGATCGCCGATGCCAGGCTGTTGGTGAAAATTTAGGTGGAGGAGCAGCCCGGTGTGTGCAGGTAATCGGATCCAGGAGCGTGACGCATGAACCGAGAACTTATCTCTGTGATCGACGAAATCGGACGCCAAAAGGGGATCGACAAGGCGCGAGTCATCGGGGCCATCGAGTCCGCCCT
>SXPO01000067.1 GCA_005793285.1 Nitrospiraceae bacterium | reverse complement strand
TTGCGGTTCGGTTTGGAAGATGGGCTGCATGTCGTTGCGCGGGGACGAGTCACAGTATATGAGCCGCGCGGGGAGTATCAGGTCGTTCTTGAGTATGTCGAACCGAAGGGTCGCGGCGCGCAGCAGGTGGCGTTTGAGCAACTCAAAACTCGCCTGGCTGCGGAGGGGCTCTTCGACCTGGATCGAAAAAGACCCTTGCCGGTGTTTCCTCGAACTGTCGGTATCGTCACATCGCTGTCGGGGGCGGCGGTTAGAGACATGATAACGGTGCTGCATCGCCGTTGTCCTGTTCTCCGCATCATCATCGCTCCGGTGTCGGTACAGGGAGAGGACTCGGCGGAGCAGATTACCTCCGCCATTCGATCATTGAATGCAGTAGGCCCTGTCAATGTCATGATTGTGGGGCGGGGCGGCGGCTCATCGGAAGATCTCTGGAGTTTCAACGATGAGCGGGTCGTGCGTGCAATTGCAGCATCGCCTATTCCGGTCGTATCAGCCGTCGGTCATGAAACGGATGTCACGCTTGCTGATTTTGCCGCAGACCTGCGGGCGCCGACACCCTCGGCCGCCGCAGAGGCGGTCGCTCCGGTGTTGAGTGAGGTTGTCGATCGCCTCGGTGAACTGACGATTCGCTGCCGACTGGCCATGAGCCGCCGTTGCGAAGCCGATCGGCAACAGCTCGATCTTATCGTCGCCCACATCGCGAGCGTTCGGTATCGCGTGTTGGAGGATATGCAGCAGGTCGACGGAGCGGTGGCTCACATGCGCCGGGCCGTGCAGGGCCTTCTGAGGCAGAGATGGGACAAGGCGCATTCGTTCAAACATGAATTGATCGGCAACAGTCCAGATGCGCAGGTGCGTCATGGACTAACCCTGGTGCCGCAGTTAGGCTCGCGTCTCGAACAAGTGATGCGATATGGACTGAGCCGGAGGGCGCAAGCGGCGGAGGCCTGTCTCGTAAACTTGCATGCACTGAGCCCGTTGGGGATCCTTGACCGCGGGTATAGTATTCTAGAGTCGGTGTCGTCCCATCGCGTGATCCGGGACGCCCGCGAGGTAACCGTGGGCCAAGAGCTGTTGGCCCGTCTTGCAAAAGGACAACTGCGCTGCGTGGTGACGAACGTGATGCCCGATGGTTTCAAAGCCGGGTCGGCCCCGCTATAATGACGTATTTCTTGATGAAGAGGAGATGACGGTGGCTGGTGTGAAGTTTGAGCAGGCGATGGCCAGATTGGAAGCCATCGTGGCCGAATTAGAAAAGGGGGAGGTGCCCCTGGATGAGTCGTTAAGGATTTTTGAAGAGGGTATTCGTCTTTCGAAGAACTGCTTGAAGGTGTTGGAAGAGGCCGAGCGGAAGATCGAAGTGTTGGTGCAGGACACAAATGGCAAGAAGCACCTGCGCGCATTTTCTTCCGACGCCGATGAGAGACGGGATTCCGACGCCGACCTGTAGCCCCTCAGTAGTCCGACTGCCTTGTCGAGGTTTGATAGAGTCCGTCTTCCATGGGCGCCAAAGCATACCCTCAAAAAGATCGTCTTGATCAACGGCTGGTCGCGCAGGGGCTGGCGCCAAGCCGGGAAGCCGCGGCACGGATGATCCTCGCCGGAGAGGTCAGAGTGAGCGGCGCCATGATCGACAAGCCGGCCAAAGCTGTGTCTGCGGAGGCGGCGATCGACATCGTGTCACAGGGCTCTCGCTTTGTCAGTCGCGGCGGGGACAAGCTTGCGGCCGCTCTGGACGCGTGCAGGATCGACCCTCGTGGCCTTGTCTGTCTCGATGTGGGATGCTCAACCGGAGGGTTTACCGACTGCCTCTTGCAACAAGGCGCGACGAGGATTTATGCAGTCGATGTCGGCTACGGCCAATTCGACTGGCGGCTTCGGCAGGATCCTCGTGTCGTGCTGATCGAGCGGACCAACATCCGCTATATCGAACGGTCGGCCATTCCTGAATCGATTGCGCTCACCGTCATCGATGTGTCGTTTATCTCATTAACAAAGGTGCTCCCTTCAATCCTCCCATTCTTAGCGCCGAATGCTCGCGTCATTGCACTCGTCAAACCGCAGTTCGAAGTTGGGAAAGGACAGGTCGGTCGAGGCGGAATCGTTCGTGACGAAACGCAACGGCAGGAGGTACTCCAGCGGATCGTGCGTCATGCGGACGAGTTGGGATTGCGGGCGCTGAAGACCTTGGACTGTCCCGTGAAGGGGAAAAAGGGGAATCATGAAATGTTGGCAATTTTTGAGCTCACGGCGCGGATTCATGGTATGTAACAGGGCGAAGCAGATCCTAGGGGATACTCATTTATCGGAGGGATGATGAAGGTACTCGTCACGGGCGGCGCAGGATTCATCGGCTCTCATGTGGTCGATCGGCTGGTGGAAGAGGGGCACCAAGTCGTCATTGTGGATGACTTATCTTCCGGGACGAGAAAAAATGTCAATCGCGCTGCCAGCTTGTACGGGCTGGACATCCAAAGCGGGCGATTGGAGCGAGTGTTTCGCAATGAACGGCCCAACATCGTCATTCATTTGGCTGCTCAAGTCAGTGTGAGGGTCTCGGTTGACAATCCAGTATTCGATGCGCAGGTCAACGTGTTGGGGACGATGAATGTCCTGCATCAAGCGGTGCATCATGGGGTGAGAAAGGTCGTCTTCTCCTCTTCCGGCGGTGCAATTTACGGAGAGCAAGAGGAGTTTCCAGCGCTGGAATCTCATGTGACCAAACCGCTCTCGCCCTATGGCATCAGCAAACTCTGCGCTGAACATTACCTGTCCTATTTTCAGCGCATCAGCGGAATTCAGGTCGTGAGCCTGCGGTATGGGAACGTCTATGGACCTCGGCAAGATCCGGAAGGGGAAGCCGGTGTCGTGGCGATTTTCATTCGAAAGATGCTGAACAACGAGCAGCCGATCATCAACGGGAATGGCCGCCAAACCAGGGACTTCGTGTTCGTTGACGATGTGGTGGAAGCTAACTTGGTGGCGATGAGACAGGATTCACAGGGGGTCTATAACGTAGGGACCGGCATTGAAACGTCGGTCAATGAACTGTTCCGGGTACTCGTGGGACTCACCGGTTCGTCCTGCAAGGAAATGCATGGCCCGGCTAAGCTGGGCGAGCAGATGCGCAGTGTGATCGACTCCTCAAAACTCAAGCAAGAGCTGGGCTGGGAACCGGAGGCCGATCTTACCAAGGGGCTTGAGAAAACTGTCGCATATTTCCGTGAACAAATAGGCTAGCCCGCTTCGCCAACGATGCGCGGCGAGCGGGCAATGGGGTTCCATCGGTGCACCGAATCAGTATCGTTGAACTTTCCCGTCTACTTGGAGAGACCAAGCATCGATCCCGCCGATCAGATTCTTGACGTTTGAGAAGCCCTGCTGGAGTAGAAATCCCGTCGC